>NZ_JACAXC010000034.1:0-32768 GCF_013391535.1 Acinetobacter sp. SwsAc4 | reverse complement strand
TGTGGAAGCACGGTGACGTGTGAAGCTGACCAATACTAATTGCTCGTGAGGCTTGACTATACAACACCCAAACAGTTGTTGTATTCAAGATAAATTCAATACACAACTTGATTTAGTGTAGAAACTAGTTAAAATGCTGAACACAAAGTTAGACTCAATATCTAATCCGTTAATAACTCTTTGGTTCGTAAGTAAGGCAGACATGAAGTGAAAACACAACATGATCAATAAGACCCCAAAACACCACAACAGTTTGCTGGCGACAATAGCAAGAGTGAACCACCTGATCCCTTCCCGAACTCAGAAGTGAAACCTCTTAGCGCTGATGGTAGTGTGGCACTTGCCATGTGAGAGTAAGTCATCGCCAGCTTTTAAATACGAAACACCCCTAACCTAACGGTTAGGGGTGTTTTTTATGTCTAAACAATGCAGAATTTTACAAGCTGTTCAGTTCGCTTAGGATCGCCTCATTAAACTGGGGGATGTCATCTGGGCAGCGTGAAGTAATGAGTACCCAGCCCCCTGTATTACAGCGTTTAACAGCTTCATCTGTCCAATGTGCGCCTGCATTTTCTAGATCGAGGCGGATACTTTTATAAGAGGTCAGGTTCTTATCCTTAATACGCTCGGCATTAATCAAAGTCCAGGGTGCATGGCAAATGGCGGCAATCGGTTTGTTTTGATCAGTGAAATATTGAATGATCCGATGCGCATGTTCATTAAGACGAAGGGTGTCTGCGTTGACTGTACCGCCAGGAATAACCAGAATATCGTAGTCTTCCACTGAGACCTGCTCCAATGAGGCTTGTGGAGGGTAGCTTGGACCAGGTTCTTTATCACTTTTTACCGTTTGTACAGATTCTTTTTTTTCGGCGGCATGTATGGCTTCAATGCCTTTTCCTTTTAAAAACTCCAGTGGCTGAATCAGCTCATCATGCTCTACGCCTACATTTGAAGTGATAAATAATGCTTTTCTAACCATTGTGAAATTCCTCAATATTATTTTGTCTCTAGGTTAACAAAGTAAAATCCTGAAAAGTGTAGGGCTTTCATCGGTGGATTGTATCTCAATGGATACGCTATCAAATTTTGTTACATAGTGAAAATAATAAAAAAAGAAGCCCCATCATCCTGACGGGGCTTCTTGATATTCAGTTTATTGTCGTTTATTTCCTTTAAACAACTACATCCTGTGCATCTTGTTGTTCTGAATGAGACTTCCTGTCTCTCTATGATTGATAGATTAAAGCTAAAGTTGATGGCCGTATATTGCTTAAAGACGCTAATTATTGTAGGTTTAAGCTGACATCTATCTCACATGATATTTTTGTAGCTTTTCAATGATGGCTTTGAGTGTCTTAATTTCAAATTCATTTGCCTCAAAAGTTTCTGTTTGGTTTCGTTTAAAAATATCTCGGATTTCAAGAACCGCATTAGAATCAACCAGCCCAAGTTGTGTACCTACCTGACGGATTTGATCAATTGAACGTGAGCCATTGGTTGAACCATATCCAATATAAGCAGCAGATTTGCCTTGCCATTCTTTACCGAGATAGTCCAAGGCATTCTTGAGTGCTGGACTATAGCCATGATTATATTCAGGGCTAATCAAGATAAATGCCTGTGCCTGCGCAATTTTATCTGCCCACTGCTGTTGTTTAGGTTGATCATAAATACCAGAAGCTGGAGGATGAGCACCTGCAAATAAAGGTAAGTCCCACTCTTTAAGATCGATGATTTCGGTTTGAATATCTTTGAATGCGAGTTCAGTGGTTGCTTGTAGTACCCAATTGGCCACTTTAATTGCCGTGCGGCCTTCGCGAACACTACCAACAACAATATAAATGAGCATAGTAAAAATTCCTGTGTTATTGCTTTGATTTTAAAAATGAATACTTTTAATGATCTTATACTTTTCTTTAGCGTAAAAAAAAGCTCTCATTTGAGAGCTTTTTTGTTACATCAATTTGATGCCTTGCTGACCAACTGGGGTGACTCTGAAAATTTCTACTTCAAAGGTAATATTTTTACCAGCAAGAGGATGGTTAAAATCAATTTCTGTAGTGTCATCATTGACGGATTTTACGATACCGAACAAGGTCGCTTTGGCTTTATCTTCAAACTCAATCATATGACCAACGATCGGACGTTGCTCAAACTTTACAGTATCGAAGATTTGGATATTTTCAGGATTCCAAGGACCAAACGCATCTTCAGGGGGTAAATGAACAGTACGACGGTCGCCTGCACGTAAACCAAACAATGCCTTTTCAAATCCTGGTAGTAAGTTACCATCACCAATTACGAGGCTGACGGGTTCTTCACGATTACGTGTATTGTCAATCTCAACACCATTTTCAATGGATACAGAAAAATGTAAGTCGACTTTTGAGCCATCTTGAATGCGAATTTCTTCGTTTGGTTGGATAATTTCAGACATTTTTTGTTTCCGCATTTTGGATACGTTTCTTTTCAAGGAAGAAAGTATCAATAAGTAGCAGGATTGTTCCTAAGGTAATCGCACTATCTGCAATATTAAAAGCAGGGAAGTGACTGTCTTGATAATAGACATGAATAAAGTCAACGACATAACCCAATGAGACGCGGTCTATGAGGTTGCCTATAGCACCACCGAGAATTAATGCAATTGCCATCGGAAGGATGATCATCTTTTTTGGCATTTTCATTAACCAAAAAATAAAGATAATCGAGACAAAGCCTGCTAAAGAAGTAAAAAAGTAACGTTGCCAGCCACCAGCATCAGAAAGAAAACTGAATGCAGCACCATAGTTATGCAGTAATGTCCAATTCAGGAAAGGTAATACAGGAACAGGATCGGCATAGTTTAAGTGTGTACTTGCAATCCATTTTGTCCATTGATCTAACACAATGGCAAGGACTGATAGCCCGAGCCAAAGTAAATTGTGCGGATAAAATTGAAACAAGCCTTTTTTTGCTTGTGTATTAGGCATACTTTCTCACTTCGCCACTGCCAGTGACGTTGACGATACAACGAGCGCATAAACCAGTATGGCCAACGTGTGTATTTACATCAGGCAGCACATGCCAGCAACGTACACATTTTTCACCATCTGCTGCGGAGACTTGGACACGTAATCCTGAGAGATCCGTGCTTTCACCTTGTTCAGCATACGGGTAAACGATGACTTGAGACGTGATCAAGACGAAACGTAATTCATCAGCCAACTGATTTAATAATGTTTGTAATGCTTCATCTGCCCAAAGTTCAACTTTTGCAGATAAGTTACTACCAACAAGTTTAGCGTTACGTGCTGCTTCAATCTGTTTATTTACTGCTGATTTTACGCTAATCAATGTTTGCCAATTTGCTTCTGAAAGCAAGTTTGCTGTTGATGCCGTTGGGATGTCATACCATTCAGCAGTAAATACATATTTCTCAGTTTGCTCTGGGATCAATGGCCAAGCTTCTTGAGCAGTAAAGCTCAGGATTGGTGACATCCAGCGCACAAAAGCTTGTACTAAATGATACAACGCAGTTTGTGCTGAACGGCGAGCTTGTGAATTCGCTTTGGTGGTGTATTGACGATCTTTGATGATGTCGAGATAAAAACCACCCAAGTCATTGATACAGAAGTTGGTCAATGCATTGGTGACAATATGGAAATTCATCTCTTCATAGGCTTGCTGAATGGTTTTTTGAACATCAGCAGCACGTTGTAAGATGTATTGATCTAATGCAATCAACTCATTTACAGGTAGAACATCAGTTGATGGTTTGAAGCCATTTAAGTTTGCCAATAAGAAACGTAAAGTATTACGGATACGACGATAACCATCAGAGGCACGGCTAAAGATTTCTTTACCTGCGGTCATTTCATAGCGATAGTCAGCAGATGCGATCCAGAAGCGTAAGCCATCTGCACCCATATCTTTAATAATATCTTGTGGGGTGATGATGTTGCCTAATGATTTAGACATCTTACGACCTTTCTCATCCACGACGAAACCGTGAGTGAGTAGACCCTTATACGGTGCACGTTCATTAATCGCAATTGAAGTTAACAATGACGATTGGAACCAGCCACGATGTTGGTCAGAACCTTCAAGATACAGATCTGCTGGGTCTTGTAACTCTTCACGTTCACGCAACACTGCATAATGTGTAGTACCTGAGTCAAACCAAACGTCAAGTGTATCGCGTACGGCATTATACTGTTCAGCATCTGCGCCAATAAAATCGCTCGCATCACGGTTATACCAACCATCAATCCCTTCTTGTTCGATCAGTTGAGCGACTTCTTCGATCAATTCAGGCGTACGAGGATGCAAAGCATTGGTATCTTTGTGTACAAAGAATGGGATTGGTACACCCCAAGTCCGTTGACGTGAGATACACCAGTCAGGGCGTCCTTCAATCATCGACTGAATACGATTTTTACCCCAATCTGGGACAAACTCGATGTCATTTTCAATCGCATTCAAGGCTGTCTGACGTAAACCTTTAGCATCCATGCTGATAAACCATTGAGGTGTCGCACGGAAGATAATTGGGGTTTTATGACGCCAGCAGTGTGGATAGCTGTGTTTGATTGGCTGATGCGCCCATAGACGACCGACAGCACCCAAAGCTTCGATAATTTTTGGATTGGCTTTGTAAATATGCTCACCCGCAAAAATCGGTGCAGTTGGTAAATATACGCCATTACCACCGACAGGATTATCGACTTTTAGATTGTATTGCAGACCGACTTTATAGTCGTCCACACCGTGTCCAGGAGCGGTATGTACTGCACCTGTACCGCTGGTTGCGATAACGTGTTCACCTAAAATAACAGGCACTTGGCGATCAGTAATCAGAGGATGTTGTAATAAGACATTCTCGATTGCTGAACCTTTAAAATCAGCCAGTACCACTGGATTTTCAAGTTTATAGCGCTCAATTGCAGATTCAACCAGATCTTTGGCAAGAATAAAGTTTTGCTTGCCATGTTCAGTTGTCACTTGAACCAATTGATAGTCAATTTCAGCATGGAGTGCAACGGCTTGGTTGGCAGGCAACGTCCAAGGTGTGGTTGTCCAGATCACAATATCAGTCACTTCTTGGACATCAACACCAAGACGGCTGCTTAAATCTTTAAGGTCAACAACGGTGAAACCAACGTCAATTGCATCAGACTTTTTATCTTCATATTCAACTTCAGCTTCTGCGAGCGCAGAACCACAATCCAAGCACCAGTTCACAGGTTTTAAGCCGGGTTCGATATGACCTGCTTTGGCAATTGCGCCAAGCGAACGAACAATGTCTGCTTCTTGCTTAAAGTTCATGGTGAGGTAAGGATTATCCCAATCACCAAACACGCCCATGCGCACGAAGTCTTTTTTCTGTAATTCGACTTGGGTGTAGGCATATTCACGACACGCTTTACGGAAAGTTGAAGCATCGACTTTAACGCCCACTTTGCCGACTTTTTCTTCGACTTTCAGTTCGATTGGCAGACCGTGACAGTCCCAACCTGGTACGTATGGTGCATCGAAGCCATCCATAACACGGCTTTTAATAATAATGTCTTTGAGGACTTTATTGACTGCATGACCCAAATGGATTTGACCATTGGCATAAGGAGGGCCGTCATGAAGTACATATTTTTTCTTGCCAATACGCGATGCACGAATCTGCTGATAAATGTTGTCGGCATACCACTCTTCTAACCATTTGGCTTCACGCACAGCCAAATTTGCTTTCATGGCAAATTCAGTATCTGGCAAATTGAGTGTGGCTTTATAATCCACTGCATTTTCAGGAGTTTGCTTATCGCTCATGCAAGTTTTCTTCCAGTTTTATCAGTCTAAACTGACATGTATTACAAATGAAATTTAAATTTAAAAAGGAAATTCTGGTGTGCGTTCACGATAGTCTCGTAATTTTTGCACGTCATCATCAATTCCAGCTTTGAGTGCTTCAAGCGAAGGGTAATTCAGTTCACCATGTAGATAGTGAAGAAAAGTCACCCGCATCAATAAGCCATACAGATTAGCAGAAACATCAGGAAAATGTACTTCTAATCGCCACTCTGGATGTTCTTGTTTGATGGCTGGGCGTGTCCCGACATGACCTGCACCAAACAAACTATCAGCTTGATAGCCTGTAATTCCGTTCAAAGCAGGATCAGTGTGCTTTGTTTTTGCTGTGAGTGAGGCATTTTCACAGACGACATCCACCGCATAAATGCCGTTTAAACAAGGTTTATGACGGTTTAAACGAACATTGATGGTTGGAAAATCAAGGGTGCGTCCAATCTGGTCGCCATATTGCACCCGTCCCGTAATGCTGTAGGGACGGCCCAGCAGCTTTGCCGCCAAAGCAAGGTCGCCCTGCTGTAGAACCTGACGGATACGGGTTGAACTGACTCGTTCTCCATTCAGTGCCACCGTATTTAAATTGGTGACATCAAAGCCATAATCGCGTAAAAATTCGCTGTTGCCTTGGCGGTCTTTGCCAAAATGAAAATCATCGCCTAGCACCAAGCTTTGTGCATTGAGTTTTAATTTGAGTAGGTCGGCAAATTCAGTGGCATTTAAACTTCTAAAATATTGGTCAAATTTCGCAACTGCAATATAGTCCACACCGAGTTCAGTTAAATATTCTACTTTTTCTCTGAGCGAGCTGATGCGAGGAGGTGCATCATAACCTTTAAAAAATTCAAGCGGTTGTGGCTCAAAAATCATCACCAATGTTTTTAAGCCTTTGGCATCTGCCAATGTTTTGAGTTGGGCAATCATCGCTTGATGACCAAGATGGACACCATCAAAATTGCCAATCGTTACCGCAGTCGGCGGTAACTGAAAATCTGGCGATAATGCGTTGAGACGAAGCAACTTCATGGGCGTTAAATACAGTGATTTTGCAAAGGCTATATATTGCCATATTCTCAGCGTTTCGTCTTGTTGTTGTGTTTTTCATCAGTAAAAAATTCGGAGAAAGGCTTTTTAGGGTGATTGCTTAGCCCGCTTTATTCTGGTGGATAATTCGCTACACTACGCATTTTAAATTGTTGGGTGATCACGATGCAGTCTGATATTGCTTTAATCATGGCATTGCCGAATGAATCAAAGGGTCTGTTTGAGCAGGCAGGCATTCAGGTTCACTATAGTGGCATTGGCAAAATTAATGCAGCATTTAAAGCCTTTGAAGTGATTCAAAAGACAGGCTGCAAAACGCTGATCAATTTAGGTAGTGCAGGCAGTTCACACTTCGATGCACATAGTCTAGTTGAGGTCATCACTTTCGTGCAACGGGACATGGACGTGTCACCGCTGGGTTTTGCCGTGGGCGTGACCCCAATGGATGAGGACATTCCTGCCGAAATCCATGTTCAGCCGCATTTTGAACATTTACCTAAAGGGATCTGTGGTACAGGTGACTCCTTTGAAACAGGACAGCCAAAAGTATCCTGTAATCTGGTGGACATGGAAGCCTATGCCCTCGCCAAAGTGTGCCAGAAGCTTGGGGTGCGTTTGATTTCAGTCAAATATATTACAGATGGTGCCAATGATACGGCTCATTTAGATTGGGAAGAGAATCTGCTGCTTGGCGCACAAAAATTATTGGCGTTGTATCAGGCGCATTTTTAAATGCAACGATCTAACACTGTAGTGCGTTCTACTAAACATTTTTATTTATAAAGTATTGAAAGTAAATAATTTTGCATGTTGGGTTCGCATAACGGCCATTATGTTAAATGGACCCAAAACATTAATGTGATAGATCCGAAATTATATTGATAAAAGAGGTAATTTTATAAAAGGGAGATTCGCTTTAGCCATATCTTATATAACAGATCAAATTTAAAATTTTTCTAAAATTAACACTCAAATTCAACAATTTGGTCTAAGCTTGGTACCATTTTTAAAAATGCTCCCCACTCTTTGATAATTCTATAAAAGCATTCAAAACTCATATTTTCATCATATTTAGTATCATCATACCCCCAATAAATTAAAACATTTTCCTTAGTTATTTCCGCTCCCCAAGCATGAAATGCCCACATGTCATAGTAATTTAATTCACCATTTGAAATTTTTTCAATTTCAATCAGTCCTTCATCTATCCAATTGCTTAAACATTTTATTCCATGACCTTCGTCATCATTCAAAAAACTAAATATTAATCCTTTAAAAGTATTAGGTGCATCATAGCTTCCTGCTGCTGGGAATAGGTCACCATCATTCCATCTGTCTATCCAAAAAAAATGTACTTTCATTTCTTTCACTTATTAGAGCAATAATTAAATTTTTCTAAAATTAACATAATACGCCTTATGCGAAATAATTGAATTTTTCATTTATTATCAATATCTTAAATAAATTTGTTTCAGTAAATAGCACTCTGGAACGGTTTTTCTTGATCTTTCACGTTTCACGTATGTTTATTAATCAATTTTCTATATTTTTGATGAGCTCAATTGAATAATCGCCTTAATTATTTGGCAAGAAAAAGCGACTCACAGAGTCGCTTTTCTTATGTATTTCAATTGCTAAAATTAAAGCTTTTAACTAAAGAAAACTTAACGTGGCAACACACCATACAACATCATATGCACAGTGTGCTCAACCGTACGTTGAAACATACTACGGTTACGCAAAGTTTTACCTGTGACCATTTCCATTTGCGTCGAAAAATCAGCATAATTTTGGGTGATTGCCCAAATATTGAGAATCAACAATTCAGGGTCAATCTCTGCCGACAATTTACCTTGTTCTTGCCAAGTTTGAATCACCTTGGTTTTACGCTTAAATAGCTTTTTCAAAGGGCCTTTTAAGATTGGTAAAATATGCGGCGCACCTTGAATAATCTCAAGGGCAAATAAACGTGAGGCTTTCGGTTGATCACGCGAGCTTTCAATTTTTTGAATTAAATAGTGAGTGAGGGCTTCAGTTGGCTCAAGCTCAGACTCTAGCGTTTGCAAGGGTGCAAGCCACTTTTGTAATACCGTGGTGAGCACTTCAACATAAAGAGACTCTTTATTTTCATAATAATAGAAAATATTGGATTTATGCATATTTGCGAGCTGGGCAATCTCATCCAGACTAGCACCACTGAATCCATAGACGGAAAAAACATCGAGGGCAGCATTCAGCAGTTGATTGCGCTTTTGTGTACTTTTTTTCTGTTCCATCTGCGAGCTTGATTCAAAAAATGTCATTGACATTGTAAGATAAATTGTCCGATTTGTGCACAATAACACAGTTTTTTTGTCGAAAAATACGCAGTTCCAAGATGAATTGAAGCGATCTAATTGATAATACTTGAAATCTAAAAAATGAATTACATATTTTGTAAACAATTCAGTGTTAAATGCTGATGAATAAGCTCATTTTTTGATGCATATCCAGTGGAATTTATGATCATGGTGCGGTTTTAAGTTGCTAAAACCGCATCTAACACTTGTTGTTCCAACTGCGCAAATGCAATAGTTTTCTTACGTGGTCGTGGTAAATTCACTTGAAATTGATGTGCAATATGTCCTTGATCTAGCAAAATAATTCGATCTGCCAATTGTACCGCTTCACTCACATCGTGTGTGACCAAAATTGCAGTAAAACCTTGTTCTTTCCAAAGGCGTTCAATCAGGCTTTGCATTTCTAAACGTGTGAGAGCATCTAGCGCCCCTAAGGGTTCATCCAGTAATAAAATACGTGGTGCATGAGAAAGTGCTCTGGCTAATGCGGCACGTTGACGTTGACCTCCAGAGAGTTGAGTTGGCCACTGTGTGGATTTGTCTTTTAAGCCTACTTTTTCTAATAAATTTTCAGCAAGTAGGTGTTGATCTTTTGGTAAACCTAATTGTACATTGTGTAAAATATTTTTCCACGGAAGTAAGCGTGGATCTTGAAACATAACGCGAATATCATCGTTTGTGATGCCTTCACGAAAGTTTCTTGCGGACTGAAATTTAATCTCGCCATAACTGGGTTTTTCAAGTTGGGCGATTAAGCGGAGTAGGGTGCTTTTACCACAACCACTGCGACCTACTATGGCGACAAATTCACCTGCTTGAATATTTAAGTCTAAGTCTTCAAGCACTTTGACTTCACCATAAAACTTATACAGTTGTTCAATCAGAATATTTGCCCCATTGCTATTGTTTGCAGTATTCGATGCTTCAGATTCACCAATGGGTTGAATCAAGGGATTTTCATAGAAATTTAAATTTAGATTACTCATATAGTTGACCTTTTTATTTTTGATAGCCTGCATGCCAACGTAATAAATATCGCTCTAGCGCTCGCGCCAACACATCCGCTAATTTTCCAAGTATGGCGTAAAGTAAAATACCGACCAAAACGATATCGGTTTGCAAGAACTCACGTGCATTCATGGTCATATAGCCGATACCTGCTTGAGCGGAAATCGTTTCTGCCACGATAAGCAGTACCCAAACTAAACCTAAGGCAAAGCGAAGTCCCACTAAGATAGAAGGCATTGCGCCGGGTAGAATGATCTCTTTATACAATTGCCAGCGATTGAGTCCGTAACTTTTACCCATTTCAATCAACTGAGGATCTACCGAGCGAATTCCATGATAGGTATTGATGTAGATTGGGAAAAATACACCTACTGCGACTAAAAAGAGTTTGGCTGTTTCATCAATACCAAACCACAAAATTACCAGCGGAATGAGTGCTAGTGCAGGGATATTGCGGATCATTTGCAATGTGGTATCAAGTAAGGTCGATGCAATACGTGATGAACCATTAAGTAGTCCTAAAAGTAGTCCGAGACCACCGCCGATCAACAAACCAAGCAGGGCACGACCTGCGCTGACTTTGACATGATGCCAAAGTTCACCACTGATCAGTAAGTGCCAAAAAGCACTCACTACAGCAGTTGGAGCAGGTAATACACGGCTTTGTAATAGACCTGAACTTGAAGCAGCTTGCCAAATCAGTAGCAATAAAACGGGAAACAACCACGGCAAGAGACCTTTGCCTATTTTTTGTGTTCCACGTGAAACATTATTTAGAAATGGTGTTGTACTCATGCCTCCTCCTTAACCAACGCTTTTGGTGTTTTGACCTCAGGCACATAGTTATTGGCAATGATTTCACCAAAAGGACCTGTGAGATGTGGTTGTGTCAGTTTCTCACGAGTTTTGAGTGGCAGAAGTGGAAATACTAATTCAGCAAAGCGGATCGATTCTTCCAAATGTGGATAGCCAGAGAAAATAAAGGTATCAATCCCCAAGTCAGCATATTCTTGAATACGTGCAGCAACAGTTTTTGGATCGCCGACTAAAGCTGTACCTGCACCGCCACGAACTAAACCGATACCTGCCCATAAGTTTGGTGAGACTTCTAATTGATCTTTGCGTCCGCCGTGTAAAGCCGCCATGCGTTGCTGCCCGACCGAGTCCATTTGTGCAAATTTTTTCTGCGCTGCTGCAATAGTCTCATCATCTAAATATTGAATGAGTTCATCCGCGGCAGCCCAAGCTTGTTCATTGGTTTCACGAACAATCACGTGCAATCGGATACCATAGTTTAGAGTACGTCCTTTGGCTGCTGCTTGAGCACGTAAATGATTAATTTTTTCTTCTACCGCGGCAGGTGGTTCACCCCAAGTTAAATAAGTATCAACCTGTTCAGCGGCGAGTTCAGTTGCTTCTGTTGATGATCCACCAAACCATAGCGGAGGATAGGGCTTTTGCACAGGTGGATAAAGTAATTTTGCTTCATCGACACTGAGTCGTTCGCCATGAAAAGTAAAGGATTCGCCTGTATGGGAACGAGTCAGAATCTCACGCCAAATTTTGACATATTCAGAGGCAGTCTGATAACGAGTACTGTGATCTTCATATAGACCATCGCCTTTGAGTTCCTGCTCGTCACCGCCTGTTACAAGATTGAGTAAAATACGACCATTGGAGAGGCGATCAAAGGTAGCAGCCATGCGCGCCGCCAATGCGGGGGTCGTAATTCCGGGACGTAGTGCCACCAAAAACTTTAATTGTTTGGTTACATCAATGAGGCTGGCTGCTGTGATCCATGGATCTTCACAAGAACGACCTGTTGGAATCAATACGCCAGCATAACCAAGGTTGTCGACAGCAACGGCGATTTGTTTCATATAAGCATGATCGACCTGACGTGCGCCCTTGCTGGTGCCTAAGTAACGGCTGTCACCATGAGTGGGGATGAACCAGAAAATATTCATGTCGATATTCCTTATGAAGAATGAGATCATGTGAATGAGACAGATTGCATCGTGTTTTAGATTGCAATCTGCATGGGGGATAAAGCACTTTGATTGATCACAATCAAAACCAATGAGAAATTACCTAAAGTAGACTCTCAATTATTGAACTTGGTTTTTTAATACAGCATCTGCAATGACCAGTTGCTTTGGAATTAATTTCTGAGCAAAAAAGGCATCAGCTACGTACTGCTGTTCTTTTGCAACTTTTTCAGAAATTGGCTGAACACCAAAACCCATACGAGAAATTGAAGTTTTTAAAACATCGAGTTCAAGTGCAGTTGGTTTTTCGAGTAATTTTGCAGCATCATCAGGATGGGTCTTTACCCAATCTGTGGTTTGATTCAATGTTGTTACCAGTGTTTTTAGAACTTCGGGATGTCCTTCCGCAAACTTACGATCAGCTAAATAGAATTGATGATTGCTGACCAAATGCTCGCCGTTTGCGATCACACGTGCATGGATTTGGTGCTCTGCTGCTGCGAAGAATGGATCCCATATCACCCAAGCATCGACTGCGCCTTTTTCAAATGCTGCGCGAGCATCTGATGGTGGTAAATAAACAGGCTGAATATCGTTTAAAGTTAAATTATTGGCTTCTAGTAATTTCAATAAAAGATAATGAACGTTTGACCCTTTGTTCAATGCAATACGTTTACCTTTCAGGTCTTGTACAGATTGTATTGGTGAATCTTTTTGAACGATTAAGGCTTCTGCGGTAGGTGCTGGTGGCTGATTTGCAACATAGACCAAGTTAGGATTTGCTGCTTGAGCAAAGATCGGAGGCGCTTCACCGGCCTCGCCAAATACGACACTACCTACATTTAAGCCTTCTAAAAGTTGGGGGCCGGCTGGAAATTCAACCCATTTTACATTGACGCCCTGAGCAGCAAGATTCTTTTCTAATTCACCTTTTGCTTTGACAATCGGCAAAATGCCATACTTTTGAAAGCCGATATTTAATGTGGTGGTTTCTTGTTTTGGTGTTGCTTGCTGCTCAGGTTTTTTTGCACAACCGGCAACGCCCATTACGCCAGCAATAGTTGCTGCGATGATGGTTGAAGTTGCCCATGAGCGATTGATAAAAATAGCCATGTTGATTGTGCTCCCCAGAAAATTATAAGATCTAAATAAGTTGAGCAATTAAGCTAAAACTTTTTTTAATGCATAAAAAATAAATAATTGGGCTTTGCTTATGATGAAAAGTGCAAAATAGAAAAATAGATAATGTTATTGAGAAGATGAATAAGTATTGAAATTTAATTCACAATTAAGTTTCTGTTTTATATTTTGATTTTTAAAAAAACAGTGCGCTTATTTTTCTAATGAGCTGAATAAAAATAAAAATGAAAGAAGTCAAAAGATATCTTTATCAGAAATAAAGATATCTTCAAGTCAAATATAATTAGAACAAAACTTTTTTGAAGACTAAGGAATTACGCTGATAATTGTACAGCGCTTGTCGAGCATTCGGTAAATCATCAACACTTGCTGGGCTAAAACCCTGCTCTAAAAACCAATGTGCGGTACGGGTCGTGAGAACAAACAGTTGTTGAATACCTTGTTGTTTCGCTTTGGTTTCCAAAAATTGCAAAATTTGGCTACCACGATTTGATTTACGATAACTCGAATCGACAGCGACACAGGCAATTTCAGCAGATTTAATTTCACCTGATTCAGCCGGAATAGGATAGAGCGCTGCACAGGCTAAGATCATGCCATCTCGTTCAATCACTGCGAACTGTTCTATTTCACTTTCAAGACGTTCACGTGAACGATAGACTAAAATACCTTCCTGTTCGAGTGGACGTAATAAGTTGATTAAACCGCCAACATCATGAATATTGGCAATGCGTACTTCTTCATAGTGGGCATCTGTGATTAAAGTGCCAATCCCGTCGCGTGTAAATAGTTCTTCAATCAAAGCACCATCATAAGTATATGAAATGAGGTGAACACGATGCACCCCAGATAATGAAGCTTGTTGAGCTTGTTTGAGGTGTAAGGCGAATTCTGGATATTGTGTTTGGTATTGTTGAATATAAGGTTCAAGTTGATACGAGCTTAATTCACGTAATAATTGTTGTTGCTCATTCATTAATCCTTGTTTTTCACCCAAGAAAATCAATTTATCGGCTTGTAATGCAGTTGCTGTTTTAGTCGCAACTTCTTCCGCCAATAAGTTAAATACTTCTCCAGTGGTTGAGTAACCTGTAGGCCCTAGTAACACAATATTATGATTATCTAAGTGACGTTGAATCGCATCGGTATCAATTGAACGGACTTCACCTGTGAGCTGAAAATCAACTCCATCCCGAATGCCATAGGGTTTAGCCGTTACAAAGTTACCCGAAACGACATCAATGCGGGCACCATACATGGGTGAATTTGCTAAGCCCATTGATAGAAGAGCTTCAATTTCGAGACGAATTGAACCCACGGCATTCATCACCCCACGCAGTGACTCACGTGTGGTAATGCGGCGGTTTTGGTGGAAAGGTGTTTCAATATTCCGTTCAGTGAGGTTCTGGTTAATCTGTGGTCGTGCGCCATGCACCAAAATCAAACGAATCCCTAAAGAATGCAATAGGGCAATATCATGAATAATATGCTGAAAGTTTTGGTGTAAGACGGCCTCACCACCAAACATAAGCACAAAAGTTTTATCACGATGGGCATTAATATATGGTGCTGAGTGGCGAAACCAATGCACATAATCTTGCGTTGTGCTATGTGAAGTTTCAGTTATTTGGTTCGCCATGTTCATCTCAGATATACATCAATTTATCTGATTCTAACGAAAAAAATAAAAAGATAAATCTATTCCTAAAACAACGCTTCAACTTTGTACAGTCATCGTCCGAGAATATGTTTAGAACCCCATGATTCGGATAATACTATTATCATCAGAATTGACTAAAATAAAATCATTATTGATTTTATACCATTGCTCATTACGACCAGGGCGTGGGAGATTATTATATTTATAATCAACTTTGTAGCCGTTTCCGCGATAATGCTGTGGCATGACGTAACCTGCTTGCCAGCGATGTTGTTTTAAACGCTCAACACCACGTTCTTCACGCATACGACGTTCACGCATACGGTTTTCATCATCTGGACGATCAAAGTTACGACCTTGCCAGCCCCCACCGCGTGAGTCATCATCACGATCAAAATGTGGACCTGCAAAACTACCCATACTACTCAATAGGGTTGTTGAACCTAAAACCAAGATAATGAAAAATTTTTTCATGATGCACCTTATGGACTTCGGATGTCTCTCATGTGAAAACTGTACCTTAAAAATGCAGAGAAACTGTGAAGATCAATTCATTATTCCATTAAAAAGATGGAGATCCTTAAGCAATTTCTCTAGAAAAGTATCATCGAAGCCCGTATTTAATATTGTTTAAATTTATTATATTCAATTGGTTAAGATTGAGCATCAATACTTTGCCCATTCATATCTAAACTATCATCACCCATCAAATAAAGATATGCAGGCATAATGCTATCTGGCGTTGGAAGGACTTTTGGATCTTCTTCTGGGTAAGCCTTCGCACGCATCGCTGTACGGGTACCGCCTGGATTAATGCAGTTAAAACGAATATTCGGATAGGTGTTTTCTGCTGCAAAAATCTTACTCATTGCTTCGGTTGCAACTTTAGAAACAGAGTATGCTCCCCATAAAGCACGAGCTTCACGACCTACACTCGAACTGGTAAATACCACTGAAGCATGTTCAGATTTTTCAAGCAGTGGTAATAATGCTTGAGTTAACGCGAAAGGTGCACGTAAATTTACGGCCATGACATCGTCCCAAACATCAACAGGGTAATCCGCTAGTTCAACTCGATCACCTAACATGCCCGCATTATGTAAAATTCCATCCAAGCGACCAAATTGTTGCTCAAGCGTATCGACAAGAAGCTCATAGTCATGACTGGATGCAGTTGAAAGCTGTAATGGCAATATTGCAGGCTGTGGTGCACCTAAACCTTCAATTTCATCATAAATGACTTCAAGTTTATTCAGGCTACGTCCATGCAAAACCACAGTTGCACCATGAAGGGCATAACTAAGAGCAGCAGCTCGACCAATTCCATCACCTGCGCCCGTGATGAGAATGATACGATCTTTGAGTAGATCTGGACGAGGTTGATATTCTGAATATTTCATTGTTATGCCTCCTAGTTCTTATGTTGAATGTTTAGCTCATCATACCCTGATTTTCTGATAAAGCAGAGATTTTCTGTTTGAGCAGTTGATGTAATTCAGTCACAGTTTGGATAATTGCATCTGCTTGCCAAGCGTTCAGATCATCACGAGATTCTATTGGTAAATAGCCGTAAGCCGCCAAAATGGTATACATCTCTGCATTTCGACCTGCATCAATATCACGTGGGTGATCCCCCACATAGATAATGTCTTTGGCATCCAGATTCAACTGTTTCGCCGCTAGATACATCGGTTCAGGATCGGGTTTGGTATGCGTGACATCTTCAGGGCAAACCAAAACTGCACAGCGTTCAGTTAAATTTAATTCAGCCAATAATGATTCACTTAAACCACGTGGTTTATTGGTGACAATTCCCCAAGGAATCTGGTTTGCCTCAAGTTCTTCGAGCAGAGGATACATCCCAACAAATAAATCCGTATCAACCACAATATTGTCACCGTATACATCTAAAAAGCGCTGGCGATGGGCGAGAAAGACGGGATCGGTCACATCCAATTCTGGATACACCAATTTGACCATTGCCCGTGCGCCTTCAGACACTTGAGTGCGAATGGTTGCTGCATCAACAACAGGACGTTGTTCATCACGGCACATTTGTTGAATGATGCGAATAAAATCTGCAGCAGTATCGATCAAAGTACCATCAAGATCAAATAAAACGGCTTTCATTAGGCACCTGTATTTGTGGTATGAACCATATAATTCACATCTACATTGGGTGCTAACCAATAATGCTTAGTGATAGGGTTGTAATGTAAGCCAGTCATTTCTTTTAGACTCAGACCTGCGTTACGAATATCATGCGCCATTTCTGAAGGACGGATAAATTTATGATAATCATGCGTGCCTTTTGGTAACAAACGTAGGACATATTCTGCGCCAATAATTGCGAATAAATATGATTTTGGATTGCGATTAATGGTCGAAAAGAAGACGTGTCCACCAGGTTTAACCAGTGTTTGACAGGCTTTGACAATTGAGGCTGGATCAGGAACGTGCTCCATCATTTCCATACAAGTTACTACGTCATATTGTCCTGCATGTTGTTGCGCCAACTCCTCAACTGGGATTTGACGATATTCAATATTTTGCACATTGTCTTGCTGTGCGTGTAAACGTCCTACAGCCAGCGGTGCTTCGCCCATGTCGATCCCTAAAACATCAGCGCCACGACGAGCCATGCTTTCTGCCAAAATACCGCCACCACAGCCAACATCAAGCACTTTCTTACCTGCTAAGCCACCAACTCGTTCGTCAATCCAATTTAAACGTAAAGGATTGATTTGATGAAGTGGGCGGAATTCAGAATGTTGATCCCACCATTTGGCAGCCAATGCTTCAAATTTTGCGATTTCTTGTGGGTCAACATTCAATTGCGACATGGTGTCACCTCTATTTATTGGCATAATGATCTAGGTCTAGTGTAGCGATTCTTGAAAAAAAAGCGATAAATCCTATAAAAAACTTCACAGAAGCAAAACAAATTGATCGTGTTTGATTTATATTTAGCATATAAACTTACGAAAAATGCTTAGAGGAAAAGCAAACTCAATGAAAAAGTTAGTATTAGGTGGTTTAAGTGCGGTTGTAATGGCATTTTCGATGAATGCAATGGCTGCTGATTTTGTTGCTGGTAAAGATTATACTGTGGTTGCCAATCCGGGTAAAACAGCTGCGCCAGCGGGAAAAATTGAAGTACGTGAATTCTTTTGGTACGGTTGCCCGCACTGCTTTAAGCTTGAACCACATATGCAAACGTGGTTAAAGAAGATTCCAAGCGATGTATATTTCCTCCGTACGCCAGCAGCGATGAATAAAGTATGGGAGCAGGGTGCTCGAGGTTACTATGTGTCTGAGGCACTAGGTGTACGTAAGAAAACCCATATTCCACTGTTCCATGCCATCCATGACGGCGGACAACAAATTTTTGATCAAGCATCACAAGCAAAATTCTTTGCTCGTTATGGTGTGCCTGAACAGAAATTTAACAGTATGTTTAACTCTTTCCCAATCACTGCAAAAGTGGCTGAATCTAATCAGTTGGCGCAGCAGTACCAGTTGACGGGTGTGCCAGCCGTGGTGGTTGCGGGTAAATATGTGGTGCAAGGTGAAGATGGCAAGGTAACTCAGGTAGTTGACTATCTGCTTGAGAAAGAGCGCAAGGGCGGTAAATAATTTACGGGTTTGTGGTGGTGTAAAGAAGGACTGTTCAATACGGTCCTTTTTATTTTAGGGCTGTTCCAGTTGAAACTCTTTTAAATCGATTTGAACTTTTTGTGTCGGTAAAGACAGAGCTTGGTTTACATACAGGTTAATCAGCTTCTCACGAGAACCAATTGAACGCTGGTAATAACTCGAGTTCAGTAATAACGCTGCGCCGTAAGTCAGTGACCAAATATAAGATAGATAGTCACGAATCGACATATCATAATTTTGTGATTTTAAATATTTTTCCGTCATATCTTTCAAAGAAACAATACGTTGCTGACGGATTGCATAAAGCTCATCGAACAGATGTTTGAGCTTGGACTCAGTCATCGTCAGATGTTCTTCTAACTGATGCAGTAAAATCGTACGACTCGGTGAGGTTAAATGATAAAGCATATAGCGAGGCGCATATTCTTTAACATCAGTGTTATATTTTTCTGAAATTTTTAGGATTTCTTTTTCATTTTGAATAATCAGTTCCAACAGTAATTCATTTTTACTGCGGAAATGTTTATATAAAGTACCTTTAGCAATATCTAGCTCGGCAACCAGTTCATCCAAGGTCATTTCTTGGTTGTTTTCTAATAAAAGTTTTTCTGCAACCTGCAAAATTTTTTCTTTACGAATTAAGAACTGAGTATGACGATCAGGATTCATGATGCTTATAGGCTCCTCATAGTGTTCTAAACGGCATTTGCATTAGTGTGTTATTAATCATAACGCTAAGCAATGCTTTTATATATCAAACTTTAGCTTTGATAAGATCAGGCGTTTTGTGGTTCCCAGTTCGAGATACCTCGGAAAAGTAAGCGGACTTGGGTCGCTGCATTGTCAATAAATAAGTTTTGTTGTTCTAACAAACGATCAATTGGAAATTGTTTCGGTAAGTTGATCCACGTCATTGCCCATGTAAATGACATATTAATCAGGATGGTGGATAGCACTTGCAGGTCCTTGGACTCTTTAATATGCTTAAAAGTCTCAAGCTTGCATAAGTCAATGGCAAGGTCCTCAACCAAAAACTCAATTTCCCGTGCGATTGCGATTCTTACCGTCTCAGAACCGCCCCAGCGTTCAGCAATCATGAACTGCCACTGCTGCGGGCTATGGTTGACTGCCTGTACAAACAGTTCAATGCTTGTCCGTGTTTTAGCAGATCCGCTATGTTTTAAATAGCTTTGCCCCAATTGATGAATCAAGCTTTTTAAATGCAAAGACACTTGGTCAACTAGTTCTTGCCCTAATGCCTCCATATCTTGGAAATGACGATAAAATGCCGTTGGGACTAAGCCAACTTCACGTGCAACTTCACGCAAACTAATACTACTAAATGAGCGCCCAGAGGTACTGAGATGAAGTGCCGCATCCAGTAGAGCCTGCCGACTCTGTTGTTTTCGTTCATCTCTAATCGACATGAATAAGATCCATTAAAACCATACGGTAGAGTCTAGCAAAAAAAACAAGATTTTTTTAGTCTTAACCATTGCTAAATAAGACAGATTCCTGCTTGTCCAAAACCAGGGCATTGTGGCTGGGCAAAAAGCATCGGGTTTAAATCATTTATTTTTTCATGATTTTTAGCCACTTATAAAAAGGATAAAAAATATTCAAAAAATTAGTGAACAAGTGTTGACTCAGTGAACACAAATAAATATAGTGTACATATGTTCACTACAAGAACATTTGTTCACTCAAGATAAATAGCCAGATACAAAACGAGGAACGTATGAGCGCACAGTTAAATTATCAGCCACATTGGATTCGCGAAGATTTTGTTGATTTTGTTTTGCAAAAAATAAAGCCAACGTTTGCTTGGAAACGCATTCTTGCAGAAGTTACCGCTGTAAAGTCGTTAAGCTCAGATATGGTTTTACTCACCATAAAACCAAACCACAACTTTGATTTAATTGAAGTTGAAGCAGGTAAAAGTGTTTTGATCACGCTAATGATCAATGGGGTTTATCACCAACGTAGTTATTCAATTATTGATGTGACTGCACAAGGCGAAATCCGTCTGGGTATTAAAGTACAGGGCTTGGTGTCAAAAGCAGCACAACAATTGCGTGTAGGGGATCGTTTTGAAATCTCTCAAGCACAAGGCGATTTTGTGCTACATCAAGGACAACAGTCTGCACTCTTGATTGCTTCTGGTTCTGGGATTACTGCAATTTACTCATTGTTAAAACAGGCAGTTGCTCAAAAGCTTAAAGAAATTCATGTCGTGTATTTCAACCGCACTGAAGTGTTCCATCAGGAAATATTGGCTTTAGCAGAACAATATCCACAACTGAAATATCACTTTTTTAATACAGCACAGCAAAAGCAGCATTTAGATACCGCTTTATTAGAAAAGTTAGTTCCGAACTTTAAAGAATTACAGGCATATGCTTGTGGTCATCACAGCATGATGCGCCAAGCACAAGCGATTTATGCTCAACAGGATGCAGCATCGAATTTTCATCAGGAATTTTTCCAACCTGTACAAATTGAGCAGTCTAACGAGGCTCAACCGATTACTTTCCGCCGTGCACAACAGAATTTTATTGCAACGACCAATCTATTAAGTAGTGCGGAGCAAGCAGGTTTACGCCCACAGCATGGTTGTCGCATGGGGGTATGTAATCGCTGTAGCTGTACCAAAGTTAGTGGTGTAACACAGAATGTGATTACGGGTGAGATTGATGATCAGCCTAATCGTGCGATCAAGTTATGTGTAAGCCAAGCCCTTAGCCCAGTCACGATTGACCTATAAAAACAAATATTGAGGATAATTGAAATGAATATGGCATTAGAATTTAAAGCAGCATCAAAGTCAGCACATTTAACGCCAGAGCAAGTTGAAGCATTTGGTCGCCGTGTCGAAGAAATTCGTCTAGCTGTGATGCAGAATTTAGGCAAAGAAGATTCAAAATATATCTATAAAGTCCGTAATTTTGTGCGTTATACCGAGATTGCATCTCGTGGCATGTTGATGTTCGGTGGTTGGATTCCACCTGTATGGTTAGTGGGTACAGCAATGTTAGGTGTATCTAAAATCGTCGAAAACATGGAACTTGGACACAATGTCATGCATGGTCAGTTTGACTGGTTGAATGACCCAAGTTTACGTGGTGAAGATTATGACTGGGACAATACCTGTTCAGGGAATGATTGGCGTTTTACCCATAACTATATGCACCATACTTATACCAATATTGTGGGCAAAGACCATGATGTGGGCTATGGCATCTTACGTGTCACGGAAGATCAAAAATGGGAAGTTCGTCATTTGGCCAATATTCCATTGGCATTACAGTTAATGTTCTTTTTCCAATGGTATGTGGGCGTACAAAACCTACATTTAGAAGATGCTTTGGTCTACAAAACTAAAACATGGAAACAAGTGTGGGCAGATGCAGCCGAGTTTCGTAAAAAAGCGACTCGCCAAGTCCTCAAAGATTATGTGTTTTTCCCTGCGATTGCGACCATTAACTTTATCCCAGTATTGGCAGGCAATGCTGTAGCCAATGTGATTCGTAACTTATGGTCTTCGGCAGTGATTTTTAATGGTCATTTTACTGAAGATGCAGAAACCTTTGAAGCCGATAATACTGATAACGAAAGCAAGGCTGAATGGTACTTACGTCAGATCCGTGGTTCGAGCAACTTCACAGGTGGTAAGTGGATGCACTTTATGAGTGGTAACTTAAGCCATCAGATTGAGCACCATTTGTTCCCAGATATGCCAGCCAATCGTTATGAGCAAGTGGCACCACAGATCAGAGCTTTATGTGCTGAATATGGCGTGAACTATAACGAAGCGAATTTCATGAAGCAATTTTGGACAGTTTGGGTACGTTTAGCAAAATGTTCATTGCCAAATGATATGTCGGCACAATTGGCGCAAGGTTGGACTAATTTAAAAGCGAGATTTAAATTTGCTTAAAGGATTGCTTATTCGTGGAATTGTAACGAATAAGTAAAACTGAAAGCACGTGTAATTGAGCTATACTATGGCGCAATCATATTTGTGCCATAGTTTTAAGGAATCATTATGCGTATTGACCAAAGAGCATTAGACCAATTACGTGAAGTAAAAATCACACGTAACTATACCCGTTACGCAGAAGGTTCAGTTTTGGTTGAGTTTGGTCATACCAAAGTGTTGTGTACAGCAAGTATTGATAACTCAGTTCCACGTTTCTTGAAAGGTCAAGGGCAAGGTTGGGTGACTGCTGAATACGGTATGTTGCCACGTTCGACGCATACACGTAGTGACCGTGAGGCAGCGCGCGGTAAGCAAACAGGACGTACCCAAGAAATCCAACGTCTCATTGGTCGTAGTCTTCGTGCCATGGTGGATTTGAAGAAGTTGGGTGAGAACACGATTACGATTGACTGTGATGTCATTCAAGCAGATGGCGGTACGCGTACAGCAGCCATTACAGGCGCAGCGGTGGCTTTAGTTGATGCCATGAATGTGTTACTGAGCAATAAAAAGATTAAACAAGACCCATTAAAAGGTCTCGTAGCAGCAATCTCAGTAGGAATGTACCAAGACGAAGTCTTACTCGATTTGTGTTACGAAGAAGATTCAAATTGCCAAACGGATTTGAATGTGGTGATGACACAAGCGGGCGAATTTATTGAAATTCAAGGAACGGCAGAAGAGAAACCGTTCACTCGCCAGCAGTCTAATGCCATGTTAGAGCTTGCAGAAAAAGGAATCGCAGAATTGATTCAGAAGCAACAGCAGGCACTCGGTTGGTAATCTCCAGTTGATAGTGCGGGCGGTCTGGTATGTTTAGACCGCCTTTTTTTTATTTATCAATTTAGATGCTAATGAAGCATAAACCTATAAATACTCAGGAAAATGAGTATAAACCAAGTCAAAAGTCCAACCATAGCATATCAACACGAACTTGTTGCCAAGGGCTGTAACAGCAAGTAACGAAATAAACAGATCAATTTATTTCTCAACATAAAATCACACAATCTTTGCAGTTTGTCACATAACCCATTTATTTGAATCATTTTGCTTTGATAGGTTAGAAAAATGAAAAATAAAGAAGGACGGGAAGCATGGTACAAGTTTTTTTGGTTTTATTAACGGCAGTGACTTTTGTTTTAATGGCTGCGGATCCAAGACCAACAGATTTGACACAAGCTAAGTCAGCATGGAGTGAAAAAGCCGAAGCATCTATCGATACTTCGACTCATAAGCATTCAACTGAGATAGATGATGTCTAAGCATTAAAACGCATAGATAAATCGACAGCTCTCACATCCTTAGTGAGTACACCCATTGAAATATAGTCGACGCCAGTTGTTGCAACTTCGCGTAAATTTTCAATGGTGATATTGCCTGAGGCTTCTAATTTGCAACGCCCTGCAACATGTTTAACCGCGTCAATCATCTGTTGTTGGCTGAAATTATCTAACATGACGATATCTGCACCAGCTTCAAGTGCTTGGTTTAATTCGTCCCAAGTCTCAACTTCTACTTCGACAGGTTTACCCGGTGCAATGTCATGTGCCTTAGCAATTGCTTGAGCAATCCCACCCGCTGCCATGATATGGTTTTCTTTAATTAAGAATGCATCAAATAGACCTAGACGATGGTTCTGTCCACCACCCACAGCAACTGCATATTTTTGTGCAATACGTAGACCGGGTAAGGTTTTACGTGTATCAAGCAATTTAGTGTTTAAACCCTCAAGTTGTTGCACATAATTTGCAGTTTTAGTCGCCACAGCAGAAAGAGTTTGAATAAAGTTTAAAGCAGGGCGTTCCACAGTCAGTAAACTACGTGCAGAACCTGCAAGTTTTAAAAACGCCTCATTTGCCGCTACAAGTTCACCCTCTTGCTTTAGCCATGTAATTTGAACATTACTGTCATATGCTTGAATGAGTGCATTCACCCAAGGCTGACCCGCCAATACCATATCTTCACGGGTAATAATCGTTGCGGTTGCTTGCTCTTCTTCAGGGGTAAGCATTGCGGTAATATCACAATCCCCAATATCTTCTTGTAATGCTTGTTGAATATTGATTTGAATAGATTGTTCAAGCAAAGATTGAGGAATACTCATACCCGTTCCAGTATATTTATGACCAAAAAACTTGTGCGATATATTAGCACCCTCCTCATAAAAAATAAGTATTTCATCTCGATTATTCCTGATAAAGCATGTCAGAATGCAGTAAATAAACATTAAATTGCTGATTCGGGTCATAATGCAACAGACTAAATTTACTCAAGTGCAAGATGGAAAATTAATCGGTGCGCCCCAGATTGCATCACCTAATTTTAATACTCGTCCTGATGATACAGATATTCAACTAATTGTTATTCATAATATTAGTTTGCCACCTTCACAGTTCGGTGGAGGCTATATTCAGCAGTTTTTTCAAAATAAATTAGATTGGTCTATCCATCCATATTTTCAGACCATTGAAGGGATGCAGGTATCCGCACATTTGCTGATCTTGCGTACGGGAGAGGTCATTCAATTTGTAAACTTTAATGATCGGGCATGGCATGCAGGACGCTCGAGTTATCTGGCTCAAAAAGAGTGTAATGATTATTCGATTGGAATTGAGCTTGAGGGTAGTGATGACTTGCCCTTTGAGCCAGAACAATATCAATCATTGGCAGAAGTGGTAAAAACACTGCGCCAAGCCTATCCAAAAATTCAGAATCATATTGCAGGTCACTCTGATATCGCCCCAAAACGTAAAACTGATCCCGGGTTATATTTTGATTGGCAATTATTCCGTCAATTACTATCTAAAAAAACTTCGTCGAATTTATGATTTCACAACGAAATCTATTTTGACTTTCATTACAATAACGCTTTTTAAAAGATAAGCCGTAGGTGAATGCGATGGCATTGTGGCGATCGACTGTCATTGTCAGTGCAATGACGATGTTATCCCGAATTTTGGGATTGGTACGTGATGTTGTGCTACTCAATGTATTTGGTGCGGGCAAGGACTTCGATACTTTCGTTGTTGCCTTTCGTATTCCCAACTTTTTTCGGCGTTTATTTGCGGAAGGGGCATTTTCTCAAGCCTTTATTCCTGTTCTAACAGAATATAAAACCAGTCGTGCGCATGCCGAAGTTCAGATTCTCATCAGTCGAGTTTTTGGTTGTCTACTCACAGCCATGTCATTATTGACGTTTGTCGCAATGGTTGCTGCACCTGCAATTATTTATATCTACGCACCCGGATTTCATAACGATCCTGAGAAATTTGACCTTGCCGTTGATATGTTTCGTCTTACGATTCCCTATCTGATGTTTATGTCATTAACGGCTTTTGCCAGCAGTATTCTCAATAGCTATGGTTCATTTGCATCGCCAGCCTTTTCACCTGTGTTGCTGAATCTGGCAATGATTGCAGGGGCGTGGTGGCTAACGCCGTATATGGCTGAACCGATCATGGCATTGGGTTGGGCGGTAGTTGTGGCGGGTATTTTGCAGCTTGCCATCCAGATTCCAGAGTTATGGAAAAAGAATCTACTGATTCCACCCAAGGTTGATTTTAAACATGAAGGTGTTGACCGTATTTTAAAACTGATGTTACCTGCTTTATTTGGTGTATCAGTCACGCAGATCAACTTATTGCTGAATACGATTTGGGCTTCATTCATGCAAGATGGTTCAGTGTCATGGTTATATAGTGCTGAACGTATGACAGAGCTGCCATTGGGTTTAATTGGCGTAGCAATCGGTACAGTGATTTTACCTTCGTTATCAGCACGTCATGCCGAACAGGATCAGGCCAAATTCAGGAGCATGATTGACTGGGCTGCCAAGATCATTATGTTGGTGGGCATTCCTGCAAGTATTGCCTTATTTATGCTGTCCATCCCAATTATTCAGGCATTGTTTCAGCGCGGTGAATTTACGTTGGAAGATACACGAATGACAGCACTAGCCTTGCAATGTATGAGTGCTGGTGTGATTTCTTTCATGTTGATTAAAGTATTTGCACCTGGGTTTTACGCTCAGCAAGACACCAAAACCCCTGTTCGTGTCGGTTTGATGGCAGTGGCTGCGAATGCGATTTTAAACGTTGTCTTTATCGGTTTCTTTAAATTAATTGATTGGCATGCAGAACACATGGCTTTAGCTTTAGCATCATCAGGTTCAGCTTTGGTAAATGCGGGTATGCTATATTTTTATTTACATAAACGGAATATTTATCGATTTGGTGCGCATTGGAAGAAACTGGCAATGCAATTTACCATTGCCAACCTGACCATGATTGCTGCACTTTGGTATGCACTGACCTGGTATCAAGGCGATATTTCACAGTGGTTACGCATCGCTGAAGTGGCTGGTTTATGTGTAATTGGTGTGGTGGCCTATGCGGTAGGATTATTGGCAACAGGGTTCCGCCCAAGACATTTAAGAGCCTAATTGCTACCTGAAAAAACAAACCCTCCATCAGGAGGGTTTTTACTATTTAACTTCTAGTAATTCAATATCGAAAATTAGTGTGCTATTTGGCGCAATCACATCGCCTGAACCCACTTCGCCATATGCTAAATTTGCTGGAATAAAGAAACGACTCTTACCACCCACTTTCATGGTTTGAACGCCTTCAGTCCAACCTGCGATGACTTGGTTAAGCTTGAATTCAACTGGATGATTTCGTGCAATTGAACTGTCAAATACCGTATCGTCTAAGAGTCGTCCTTCGTAATTTACTTTCACTGTTGAAGTTGCTTTAGGTGATTTACCTTTGCCTTCTTGGATCACTTGGTACTGTAAACCTGATTTGGTGGTTATAATCTCAGCTTTCTTTGTATTTTCAGCTAAAAACGTTTTTCCAATTTGCTCATTTTTTTGAGCAAGTTCCTGAAATTCTATCAGTTGTTTTGCTTCGAGACGCTTTTTATATTGGCTTAATAGGTTAATCATTTCTTCATCAGTTAACGATGCAGACTTACCTTGTATCGCTTCTTCTAGACCTTGTGAGATTGTTGCAATATCAAGATCTTTTAATGTCTCTGCGTAACTCTTACCAATTAAATAACCGTAACTATATCCTAACTGATCTTTTTGTGGGCTTTTTAAAGTAATGGGTGCTGCATGTGCTGTGCTCATCATTGAGACAATTAAAATCAAACTTAGTTTTTTCATTATTTCTTCCAAAATAAAGGAGAGCGTATGCTCTCCTTGGTACTAATTATTTTACAGCGATTAATTCGACATCAAAAATTAATGTGCTATTTGGTGGAATAGAACCAGGAACCCCTTGTTCTCCATAAGCAAGTTGAGAAGGGATATAAAGCGTTGCTTTGCCACCTTCTTTCATTAATTGTAAACCTTCTGTCCAACCGGGAATGACTTGGTTGAGTGGAAATTCGATTGGCTCACCACGGTCATAAGAACTGTCAAAGACCTTACCATCGGTTAATTGACCTTTGTAGTGAACTTTCACAACAGAGGTTGCAACAGGTTGTTTGCCAGTACCTTCTTTAATAATTTTGTACTGTAAACCGGAAGCCGTTTTTTTTACACCTTCTTTTTTCTCATTCTCAGCTAAAAAACTATTGTTTGTGGTTTCAGCTTTTTTGGTTTCATTAATTTGTTTTTGTTGAAGTTCCTTTTGGAATTCCATATAAGCAGCTTGTAATTCTTCTTCGGTGTATGCAGCAGGCTTTTTGGCATGCCCATCACGGAAACCTGTGATAAATGCAGCTGTTTCCAATTCAGGTGGTGTTTGTTTTGCAACTTCATAGCCTAAGGCATAACTGATTTTTGCAACAGGTGCTGCATTCTTATCCGCTTTTGATCCAAGTTCAGTCGTCGGGTGCTGAGTAGCATAGTAAACAGGAACAAGGGCTGCGCCACCTAAAACGACTGCTGCAATGACAGGTAAAGCTTTACTCATGAGATGTCCGAAGTAAGATTTTAATAAAAAATATGGTCATGATCTTAGCATGTCTAAGCTTAAGCATTGAATAACTCAGCTAAAAAATGCGTGTATTTTTTATATAGTTTCTGTGTTTATCAATAAAAAGCCAGACTTTGAGATCTGGCTTTTTGAGATGACTGTTATGATAGATTTTTAATCATCTTTATTTGCTTTGTAAGCATATGAATAATTGTATCCATACCCATACCCATACCCATACCCATACCCATACCCAGCACCAGCACGTTGAATATCATTTAAAATGAAGCCATTTACTTTGACATTCGCTTGTTCAAAGCGACTTAAACTTAGTTCAAGCTCTTTCATTTGTGATTTAGCATAGCGTGCTACAAGTAAGTTCACACCCGCATATTGAGAAATGATAATTGCATCGGTTACAGCAAGTACAGGTGGTGTATCAATGATAATATGATCATATTCTTGGCTTAATTGGTTAAGTAATACCGCAAACTGTTCAGATCCTAACATTTCCGATGGATTCGCTGGACTTTTACCCCGTGTAATAATACTTAAGCCATCTACTTCAGTTGTATGAACTACTTGGTTTAGATCAGCTTGATGACTTAAAAATTCAGATAAACCAGGCTTTACATCTAAATTAAAATATTTATGTATATAGCCACGACGCATATCTGCATCAATCAACAAAACTTTCTTGTTAGTTTGTGCAAGAATAGTGGCCAAATTGGTTGAAATAAATGATTTACCAACTTCAGGAGAAGGACCTGCAATAACAATAATATTATTCTTCGCATTTACGAGTGCAAAATGAATCGCTGTTCGAATACTACGTAAACTTTCGATCGCAATATCATCATTATGCTTAACCGCAAGGATAGGAATACTCTTCTTTTTCTTTAAAATACTGATACGTGTCTCTTGAATCGGAGAGCGTGGTACAGTTGCATAAACAGGTAGATTGAATTCATTTTCAATTTGCCCACTATCTTTGATACCCGTACGTAACATATTGCGTAACAAAGCAATAAGTGTACCAATGAATCCACCCAAGAAAATAGCCAAGACAAGTACTTGTAATTTTTTTGGCTTAATTGGTTCAACAGGTTCAACCGCAGTATCTACAATACGAACATTACCAATTTCGCCTGCTTTGGCAATTCGAAGCTGTTGATAAGAATTTAATAAAGCCGTGTAAAGTTGGGTTTTAACCTCAACCTCTCTGTACAATTGAAGATATTGTCGTTGTATATCTGGCAATTTTTTTAATGTACTGTTTAATTCAGAGATTTGTTTATCTAATGCAGTGATTTGAGCATTAATTTCACGCATCGCTGGATGTTCAGCTGTGTACTTTGCTGCAAGATCTGCTTGTTGTTGCTGCAATTCTATTCTTTTTGTTTCTAAAGTAATACTTTGTGTTAGATAAAGCTCAGATTCTTTAGTCACATCAACAGTATTGTGTTGCTGACGAAATTTATTGAAGACACGTTCAGCATCATCGAGTTGCTTTTTCAAATCTGGAAGTTGTTCATCTAAGAATTTCAACGTTTGCGCTGTTTCTGCAGAGCGACGCTCTACATTTTGCGCGCTGTAAGCAGCTAAAATTGCATTCAGAACTTTTGTGATATGTTCTTTATCTTGCCCTTGATAACTTAGACCTAAAATCCCAGTGAGTTTACCTCTTTCTGCGACTGAATAATTTGAGTTAATCGCTTGTACCGCAGCAGGCAGCGATTGCTTTTCTATGAAATAATGTGCGTCAAATATATCCGAAGAAAAAATAGCAACTTTCCAAACACCCGCACGCGTGGTTAATTGGTTCAACTGATTCAGGGGTGCTGTTAATAGAACCTCTTCAGTTTTTGTATCGGTTAAGCTAAAACTCTTACCTTTAAAGCTTAAACTTAAGGTCTTATCCAAATAATAGTTGGGAACCTCAAATTGCTGTACATCAAAAGCTTTTTGGCCATCGTGAAAAGTGACTGCTTTGGGCGCATATTCTGTTTCATAAACAGTTTTATGAATTAAGCGCTGGCTAAAGTTATCATCTTCACTTGAAACTTTTAGATCAAGATGAAGTGCTTGAATTACTGATCCTAAAACTAAACGGGATTTTAAAATTTCAATTTCAGACTGAGCGGGTGATTTTTGGTCAATCATTTGTGATAAATCACCCAATAAAGCAGCTGATGCTCCCTTACTGTCTTCAACTTGAACTAAGGCATCAACTGAATAAGTATCAGGTGTCGCACGAAGGTACAAAAGTGCACATACAAGGCTAAGAATAATAAATAAAGCGATTAATTTCCATTGAGCAATAAGAGAGAAAAAAAGCTCTTTCAAGTCAATTGTGTCTTCAGTATTGGTATTTTGGCTCATAATCTTAATCTAAAAGTTAAATATAATTTTTCCAATCAGTGACACACTGTTGAATAAGCTGACATGTCTCATCGAAAAAGGCCTGATCATGCTGATATGGGTCTGGCACATTTTTATTCTGCCAGTGACCTAATCTGAAAACTTTTCCTTTAGCAAAAGGCCAAGTTTGTTCAATATGAGCTTGCTGATTTTTGCTCATCACGAGAATTAAATCCGCTTTTTTTAAATGTTCAGCATTTAATTTTTTTGCGATATGCCCACTTATATCAATACCTAAATGTTGCATACATAATTGTGCTTTGTCATCAGCAGGATGACCTGAAAGTCCAGAAATACCAGCTGAATCTATCATTAGCTGAGGGTAATCCTGTTTTAGTAGGTATTCTGCCATAGGGCTACGACAAATATTACCAACGCAAACCACTAAAATACTTCGAATCTGCATGATTACTTACCTAGCCGATCAAAGCTATAAAGTGCACTCGAGAACGGTACAATCTGGTTCATAACACGTTGCCAGCGAGTTAAGCCTGTTGCATCAATATATACAATATCGTTACTACGTAAACGGAATTGATTTGCCAACCCAAAGTCACCAAGGCTCATTAAATTCAAATGATAAAGTTCAGTTCGTCGATCATTTGCGTTAGTGCGTAATACATAAATTCGGCTGGCACTTGCTGATAAAGGATTCAAACCTAAACCTTCACCGAGAGCATCGCTCAAAGTCATGCCCTGATCACGCATTGGTAGTGCTTGGTTTTTACCAGACTCACCCATAATATATATTTTCTGATTGTCTTTAGTACTTACGTAAATTGTATCGTTTGGTTGAATTAAAAGTTTGTGTAGCGAATAGCCTGCTTTTTCTAATTCAAGTGTATTGATATTATAAGTAGTACCATTACGTACTAATTGTATATAAGTATTATCACCTAATTCAGATACACCACCAGCCATACCAAGAGCCGTATATAAATTAATAGGTTGGTCATTTAAATAAAATTGACCACCTTTTCTTACACTTCCTTGTACAGAGTAACGTTGCCCTTGATAGTTTAAGACTCTGACAATTACGTCAGGGGTTTTTAAATAATGAGCAAATTGATTTCGTAATTCTGAATTTAATTGACTTAACGTTTTACCAGATGCCTTGTATCGACCGACTAAGGGCAATTGGATGAACCCATTATAATCAATAGGGTATCCGTTCGCTTGAATCGATTGATCATTCGACAGATTGTTTACAGGTGGGGTGATTTCAGGGTATGCCCAAAGTTGAATGGATAAAACATCACCAGGACTTAAACGATAAACACGCTGTGGTTGATTAAGTAAAGAAGTATAGTTTTGTTGGTAGTTTAACTGGGTTGGTTTTATAGACTCTAAAGTATCTTGTGTAATTTTTATCACACTTACAGTTGTCCCAAGATCAGTCTTATAAACTCCCTCACTTGGAATGTCGTATGTTTGAAGACCAGAAGTGACAGCACATCCAACAGCACTTAAGCTAATTGCAAGGATGGAAAATAATTGATAATGCTTCACAATTTACCCTTGAATATTTATAAAATTTATATCAGCTTAGACACAATCATCTGTGTTTAGACTTAGAATTTTGCTTATTCTAGCTTAAAAATCCTAAAAAATCACTGACAAATCCGTTGGCTTTGTATGCTAAGTTTATCCATTGGAGCGTAAAACCTCGGGGTTTAGCCCGAGGATATAAGCGACTGGCGTAAGCCATACGACATGAAATGTCGTTTTAAATACTTTTGCTATAATCACTATTAAGAAAAATACGGTTAA
>NZ_JACAXC010000033.1:0-34089 GCF_013391535.1 Acinetobacter sp. SwsAc4 | reverse complement strand
TTGACTCAAGCATTAATGCAGTACGATCTTCAAAGTTAAGATGATGGTATGACAATTTTATATACTCCATAAACCCTTTAAATTAATTAGGTGGTTTATGTCGCACTTCAAGTTTTACTCTGCCCAGCTAAGCAAGCTCGCTTAATGGGTGCAGGTATTCTAGATAAGGCCATGGAACTTTATCCAGCTCTAGATTTTGAATCTTATGATCGTATGTTTCCAAATCAAGATCACATGCCAGCAGGCGGATTTGGAAATTTAATAGCATTACCCTTACAAAAGCACGCAAGAGCGCTAGGAAATAGTACCTTTATTGACAGTAACTTTAATGCCTTTACTGACCCATGGACTGTTTTACAACAAACTGAATTAATGAGTTCTTCTGAAGTTAATAATATTGTGAATGAACTAGGCTACAATTTCATCGAACAGAATCAAACAGATGTTGACCATGAGGCTCCATGGGTAAAAAATATTCCTAAAAAAAATCAAAAGATCGCGGGATGTCCAGACGCTATTGAATTGGTATTCGCAAATATGATTCACATTCCAATTCAGACATTACCCTCTCAATTGATAGCTCAATTAAAAAGATTAGCCACTTTCTCCAACCCTCGTTTTTTTAAAGCACAAGCAATGCGTTTTTCAACGACAGGAATTCCAAGACACATATGCTGTGCCCGCCTTGAAGGACAATATCTCAGTTTACCACGAGGATGCCTAACAGATATAATTCACTTGCTTAATCAACAAGATACTAAAATAAAACTAAAAGATCAACGTACTAAAGGCAACATATTAGTCAATATAAATCTACTTACCGAATTATCCTCTGAACAGGAAATGGCATGTAAAAAAATCCTTGAACACGATGTTGGAGTTCTACATGCACCAACGGCTTTTGGAAAAACTGTTACTGCAATCTCTATCATTGCCAAACGCCAAACAAATACACTCATTATTGTTCATAACAAAGAACTTGTTTCTCAATGGAAAGAACGATTACATTCATTTTTAGCCGATGTCGAAATTGGTACAATACAAGGTGGAAAAGCCAAACCATCTAATCAAATTGACATTGCAACATATCAAAGTCTAATCAACCGTGTAAATAATTCAATCAAACCTATCGCCTTTAATTACGGACAAATTATCGTAGATGAATGCCACCATTTATCCGCACCAAGCTATGAATTTCTTCTCAGTGAAGTCAGTCCCTACTACATTCTCGGGTTAACTGCTACACCAGAACGTCAAGATGGGCATCAACCCATTATTTTCATGCAAGCTGGTTCTATTGTATACAAAGCGAAATCCAACAATCACACCCAGCTTAAAAAATTATTAATAAAAGTAAATTATGAAGGTGAATTCCCAGAAATTTTCTTTGGTACCGAAAATAAACCACATATTTCAAAGCTGATGCAACATCTTACTGAAGATACAGAACGTAATAATGCCATTATTAAAGATGTCTCTCATTGTATTCAAAATGGTCAGATCCCGTTAATTTTAACTGAACGTAGAAAACATGCCGAAAATCTTAGAAATAAGTTGAATGATTTAGGGTATAAAACATCTATTTTACAGGGAGGTATGAGCCATACAAAAAACATAAAAGAAAAACAAAATTTAGATGATGCTCATGTTGTGATTGCCACGGGAAAATACATTGGTGAAGGTTTTGATCTTCCTCGTTTAGATACCTTGTTCTTGGCATTCCCGATTTCATGGAAAGGCACTTTGGCTCAATATGTTGGGCGTATTCATAGATCAAATGAAGGTAAATTTGAAGTTCAGGTATATGATTATGTTGATGTTAACCATCCGATATTTGTCAAAATGTTTCAGAGAAGGAGTAAAAGTTATAAAGCTCTAGGCTATATTGTAGAACAATCACACAATAATATCGTTTTATAATTTTAGATCTATTGACACTACCCCAATTTTCAATCCATAAGATAATTAAACGTAAAGCCGCTTTTAAAATTCTAAATGTGTGGGTCTCCTTGGCATCAAAATAACTGGCCATCACAAAGGATGCGGGTCCGAATGCAAATTTTAACTGTATTTTCAGAGTCATTTCAGATCACTACGTAGCTAAGGCTGTTTTGCAGATCGAAATGATAAAATCATAAATTGCTTTTCAAGAAAAAAGAAACTAATATGTTTCTTATAACACTAAAAAGCAATAAATGTGTCTACAATGAATGAGTCTTTACTTCAGCAAATCAAAAAAAGACGAACCCAATTGGGCTTAAAGCAAGTTGATATGCAATCCCGTACAGGCATTTCAAGACAGCAATACCAAAAGCTGGAAAGTCAGGGCAACCCTCGATTAGAGACCTTAGAAATTATCGCGGCAGGATTAAATGCTCAACTGATGCTCATCCCTGATGATAAGGTTCATTTGATTAGACAATTATTGAATGATGAAATTAAAGTCACTATTGAAGATCAGGATGACTTAATGACTAACCCATGGAAGGGTCTTCTCGGAGGAGAGGAACCATGAATACTGTTGCCGTCCTGAAATTAACATTACATCACGCTGTCGTTGGATACTTGGCAGGATTTCAGAGCGGAAAAAATATTCTGGTTTTTACGGATTCTTTCCGATTTGATCAGCAACGCCAGACCTTGAGCTTGCTGACTTCCCCCTTGTATCCTCAAGCAGATAAGATTTTAGAAAAGACTTATGTTACACATCAGCGCTTACACCCCTTGCTATCAAACTTGCTACCAGAAGGCGCATTACGCGAACTCATTGCACAAAGCCTTAAAGTACATATAGACAATGAATTTCAGTTATTGGCAGCTTTAGGTCATGACTTACCTGGAGCACTCATTGCGACCCCATTAGATCCAGAAGAAATTCCAGATGAAATAAAATTCAAACTGCAGATCTCGAATCCAGATCAGATTTTAAAGCAAGAGATTCGAACAGATAATAAGTTTTCCTTGGCCGGCGTCCAAATGAAGTTTTCCATGAAAGCCAAAGATGGGCGTTTTACACTAGCACAGGCAACGGAAACGACTCTACTCGGGGACTGGATTATCAAAACTCCTTCTTCCAGACATGCTTTTGTTCCGCTAAATGAATATTCTATGATGACCCTTGCCAAAACGGTCGGAATAGATGTCCCTGAGATTCGCTTGGTGGATATGGCCCTTTTACAAGACCTTCCACCATTAAATTTACCCCAAGAGCAATATGCTTTCGCAATCAAAAGATTTGATAGACAGAGTACTGCTGATACTACAGAGCTTATTCACATCGAAGATTTTGCTCAGATCTTCGGCGCATATCCACATCAGAAATACAGCACCACAAATTATGAGCAGATAGGAAAGATCATTTATCAATATTCAGATAACAAAATTCTTGATATTCAGCAATTTGCCAGCCGCTTACTCGTCAATATTTTACTCGCCAATGGAGATGCGCACTTAAAAAACTGGAGTATGATTTATCATGATAAAAGTGCACCCAGATTATCTCCCGCATACGATATATTAATGACCAGTGTATATATTGAAAATGAGCGTCATTTCGCATTAAATCTTGCCAAAAATAAAGATTGGTATTTAGCTGAGATGAAACACTTTGAACAATGGGCTGAAAAAGTCGGTGTTCCATGGCGTGTTATTGAAAAACAGCTTCACGTGATCATGGACAAAGCACGGTCAGTATGGCCAGTGCTATTACTAGACTTACCTATGATTTCTGTTCATAAAGAAAAATTAAGAGAACATTGGAAAAAATTGCATCCAGACTTTCAGATACTTACAGATGATTAGGGTAATCTGAAACCAAACTAAAATTTCTCAAACAAGTTCATCACGTCATTTTCCGTCAGTTTCGCTTCGCCCTCATGATCGGTACTTAGAATAGACTGTGCCAGTTCTGCTTTATTTTGCTGTAAGGCAAGAATTTTTTCTTCTATGCTTTTATTGGTAATCAGCTTATACACAAATACTGGCTTGTCCTGTCCAATCCGCCATGCACGATCTGAAGCTTGATCTTCAGCAGCAGGGTTCCACCATGGATCATAGTGAATGACTGTATCTGCGGCGGTTAAATTCAGACCGACCCCTCCTGCTTTCAGACTGATTAAAAATACCGGCACTTGTCCAGACTGAAATGCTGTAATGACTTCATCCCGTTTCTTGGTCTTTCCAGTCAGTTTCACATAGCCAATTTCTGCGTGATGGAGCTGCTGCTCAATCAGTTCCAACATTGAGGTAAACTGAGAGAAGATCAGAATTTTTCGCCCCTCCTCCACCATTGGAACGACCATATCCATCAACTGTTCAAGTTTGGCAGAGTGTGCCTGCCCGGTTTTCACTGAATCCAGCTTTAGTAAGCTAGGATGGCAGCACACCTGACGTAGCTTCAGTAAGGCATCTAAAATTTGAATTTGACTACGTTTAAAGCCTTTTTCTGCCACAATTTTCTGAATATTTTCCTGCATCGTGGCACGAACAGCCTCATATAACTTGGATTGCTGGTCATTCATATCAATATTGACTTCAATCGTGGTTTTTTCTGGCAACTCTTTGGCTACGTCAGTTTTCAAGCGACGTAAAATGAAGGGCTTAATCCGGTTGACCAACTTTTGTCTTAACTGCTCATCACCGCGCTTTTCAATCGGATGACGGTACTTTTTATTAAAAATTTCTTGTGAATATAAAAATCCTGGCATCAGGAAATAAAATAGTGCCCACAGCTCACCCAAATGATTTTCCATCGGGGTACCTGTTAGACACAAACGATGTCGCGCTGTTAATTGCCGTACTACCTGTGCAGCTTTGGCACGCGGATTTTTGATATTCTGCGCCTCATCCAAAATGAGTTGATGATATTCATATTGCTTTAGTTGTTCTTCATCTCTCGCTAGAAGCGGATAGGTGGTTAACACAATATCATAGTGCGGAATCTGCTCAAAATTCTGATGGCGGTCGGGCCCCTGTAGCAGCAATACCTTGAGCTCAGGGGTAAATTTCTCCGCTTCTTTGAACCAGTTATGCATCAGCGATGTGGGTGCAACAATTAAGGCGGGACTGTCCTGCAAATATCCAGCCTGCTTTTCCATGAGTAAATGGGCTAAAGTTTGTGCTGTTTTCCCCAAGCCCATATCATCTGCCAGAATCCCGCCATGCTGGGTTTCCCTTAAAAACTGTAACCAGCCTAAGCCCTGCTGCTGGTATGGACGCAACTCCCCCTGAAAACCTTGTGGTGTCGGCAGTTGTTGCTGATAGCCTTGTTTGAATTTCTGTACAAATTGCTGCAGGCGATCACTGACCTGCCATGTCATCCCAAGATTATGCTGCAATTCTAATAATTGACTCGCATCATAGCGATCAATACTGCGCTCTTCTTGCTGTAAAATGCTCTGCAGATGTAACAATACCGGCTTAATATCCCTAGCGGATAGAGCCAAATCAGGTTGATCAACTGCAGTTTTCACGGTGAAAATTTGACTGTCATGCAGATGAATAAACGTCCGCGGATCAAGTAAATCAGGATTTACTCGCACCAAAGCTACGAGCGCATCAAGCAAATTATAAGAATTACCTGCACTGTCTTGAACCGTCGCCCCGATATTGAACCAGTCCTGCTGACCTTCAGATTCAGTGATAGAAATATTTAAATTTTCGACATATTGCAGGTTAAAGGGGCTGTTTTCCAGATGCTCTATCTGCCAGCCCATCAACTCAATTTGATTGATGGGCATCAGCTGTTTGATCCAGTCTCCATAGAAAGCAAAAACCATAGAATCAAGACGTTGTTTATCCAGTTTTAATTGCTGGTCATAACTAAGATCTTTCACCCACTTCAGTGATTCGACCAACAGCTGTAAACGCTGGATTGACTGTTGTTCCTGAACGAAGTCCCGAAGCTGTCGCACCATTTTTCCATGCTGCTCACCAATAAAACTGTCACCTGATGTACCTGCTTTTATTCGCCCACCAGCATAGGAGAATTCAATTTCAGCACAAACAGACTCCTCTAATTTCCAATCAAATGTATCTAAAACACCGAAGCGTAAAATTGGCTGGGGACTACCCTCAAGGACATCAATATGCTGAATAGACTCGGGCCGAGGCAGATTTTTCACGTCTGAATATTGATGAGTCAGTTGCTCAAACTCTGGCAAGAGCATAGATGGAAGATCAGGCATCTGTAAAAAATGGTACAGAAGATTTGCCGTATATTCACCATATAACTGGCCCACCGTGTTCTGTTGAATATCCACATAACACGGTGGCTGGCTCGCGAGAATCTGAATATGAGGATTTGATTTTAAATCGAGTCGAATATCACCATTGACCAATTCAATATTTAAATGCTCAGTCTGTTGTTTAGCCCCTTGTTCCCATCTAAATTCGATGTTGTAGCCTTGTTCTGACCATTGAAGTGCAGCATGGCTCTTTTTTTTCCAATAAACATCGCCACTTTGAATAAAAGATTTGAAATGCTCCAATAAAATGCTGGAGATATCGAGATTGCTTTGATAAAAGCGTTCGTCACTGTTTATTTTGGCATAATAATAAATCTGGTTAAATAATTGTCGTTTTTGTTCAGGTAAAGTCAGATGCTTTCTGGTGATATTTTCATATTGGGTATAATAACTTTCCCCCGCAATTGAGCCGTTTTTATTGCGTCTGGCCTTCTGAACATCAACTGTCAATTTCTTTAAGCTGACCGACTGATCTAGCAGGTAAATTAAATAATTGTTTGTTTTGACAGATTGCTCTGGTTCAGTCTGTTGTAAATACCGTTTAAAATCATTCAACCAGCGCTGTGCCTGATCATCCCCACGTTGGCGTTTTGCGATTCCCTGCGGGGATTGAGAGTCAGCATAACGCTGTTGAAATTCCTGACGATATTCTTGAAAGAATAACCGCGCTAAAGCAGCAGCATGTTTACAGTTATATCCAACCGGACAAGTGCAGTCGTCATCGATTAAACGGTCTTTTTGGGGATTATAGGTAATCGCGGTATCGTAATAATCTGTCCCTTCAATTTGAGCATACATCGTGACATCATCATTTTCCTCAAAAAACTCAATTGTTTCCCTATCAATGTGCTTAGCATAGCTCAGACTACGATGAAGAGTTGCAGTACTAAAGCGAGATAGAAAATTGATCAATGACGACATGATTACCAGACACTAAAAATGTTTATACAATTATAACGGACAAAGCTGTCATTTCAGAACAGTAGCCGAACTGCTCAACCTGAGCACAGATTCGACTCACTCAATAGGAATATTGTGAATAAAGACAATCAAATTCGAGAAGTTAAACAGTTCATTGAGATCGAAAATATCCTGATAGAAAGTGATCATTTCTTCACAACAGTTAATTTTAAACCAAATGGGGTCAAAAGTTTTAGCATTGTTTCTATGTGTGATTCATAGAGATCATTTCAATTTAGCGATCTCTAGATCCATCTTGTAATTGGCATGTTGAATCCGTTCATTTGAGGGGTTGTATTGCTTCTGGACTTCATCTGAGAAAGGAGTTTCTTCACATAATTCAAAGTACCTCTCCATCGGTGTTTTACCTTTCAACGCTGAATGTGGTCTCATCCAGTTATAGTAATGCTGCCATTCGGCTAGCTTGTCTTGGATATCCTCAGAATTGATATCTACAGTAGCGTAGAACTCAGATTTATCAGTTTTTTGTGAACGCTCTACCTTGCCATTCAGATGAGGTGAACCTGGTTTATTTGGCCTAAATTTGATTCCATGCTGCATCATTTTTTTCTGTACTTTTTCAGCAAAGAATTCCCGCCCACGATCGGTCTGTATTCGCTGTATGGGAAAAGGCATTTCTTCAATTACGCAGTCTAAAAAGTCGAGAGTATTCGCTGCTGTTCGGCGTTTATATATCCTTAAAACGCGATATCGTGTGCAGTCATCGATAGATGTGTACTGATATAGTCCTGGACCCAGTTTACAGGTATCCATTTGAATTCTATCGCCTGGTAATGGGCGTTCATAACGAATGAAATCTGCTTTACGACGGAATTTTTTAATCGGTTTGACTTGATGGGTGGATAGTACTTTATGGATAGTCGCTAAGGACAACGAGACTCCGTGCAGCCTCATCAATTCTGTTTGCAAACGTCGAGCACCAAAATTTCTAGCTGAGCGCATTTCTAATATTAAGGCTTTTAGCTCAGCATTGATTTTAGTATTTGGCGATTTTAAGGGACGTCTACTCTGGCTACTTAATCCATCAATACCTTGCTCAGAATATCGTTTCCACCACTTGCGTAACGTTGGTCTAGAAATGCCACATCTCCGACAAACTAGGCCAGCATCATTAGTCTCTTCAAATAATTTAACTCATACGAGTCTTTGTTGAATTTCTCTGTTCATAGACACCCATTATATTGAAATAATGTCTATGAATAAAATACTTAAATAAAAATTCTCCGACAAGCTCAGTACGGTTAATTTTTATCCAAATGAGTTTTCAAAATTATGCTTCATCCATAATCCATTCTTTAAAAAGAGCATCCTCGATTTCATAAGTACCATTTTCTGGTTTAAAAATAATTTGTTTTTTTGATAAAGAACGTAGGGCCGATTGAATGAACCGTACCGCAATGTTATCTACACCAATGGAATCAGCCAGATGTTGTCTAAATTGACTACTATAAAGTTCAACTTGTGATTCCGCTATGGCTTTTAAAATTAGCTGTTCTAATAACTTAAACTCTCCCCATAATCCCGAAAAGTCACGATGCCCCATTGTATCGGCTATAAGCTGTTCCTTGGCAAAATCTATAGCCAGCATTGGGTTTAAGGCTAAACGCTCCACTAATGATCTTGCTAGTTGAGGACTTTGCTTCATATCTAAAAAAGCGTGCCATAAAATTTCTTTATTCAAACTACGTCCTGTTGTCTGATTAAATACATCTGCCAGATGATCTGTAAATGCTTTTGTTAGATTTGGAAAAGGTAAATTCTGTCCATAATGAAAAAAGGGAGCACTACTCACAGAAAACATTTGTCTCAGGCCTTCTCGACTTGAACCAGTAAAAACTACCTTTATTGTTTCTTTATGCATATCTAAAGCGGTACGTAAACTGGCAATCGTGGTTTTATATTTTGAACTAGCTAAAGCCTGAATCTCATCAAGTAACAGTAAAATAGGTTTCCCCTGCTGAGCCAGTTTAGTAATGCTAGACAAAATACTGGAATTCACTTGTCCTTGTAGAAGTGTCACTTCAGCTTTTACCCCTGCCACCTCTGTACTTAAAGAACCAATATTTTTAATCCAATGTGTGGCTTTCCCCATTAAGCCATTTTGTTTTGAAAACTCATCAAGAGCTTTTACAAACTGCCCTTCACTATGCAGGCCTGCATCGGCTTTGTTGCACAAAGATTTGAAAGGCAAAGCGCCCCTAATTGAGCCAAATTTAAGGCGTAACTTGGGTAAGTGGTCGACCTAATTCCGTAAATCTGTTGAGGACTGCTACACGTGCATGAACCTCATTGACTTGGCTATCAAAGCTCCTTGCACTGAGTTTATCTCCTAATAATTTGATGCAGTGCATTTTAGTCTCAACCAAACTTCGGCGATGATAGCCTGACCATTTTTTCCATAGTGTCCTACCTAAACGTTTAATTGTTCGAAGTAATTCATTTCGCTCTAGCGAGCTACTCTTTGTATCTTTCCATGGTTTCGCATTTTTTCTAGGTGGAATCACCGCATGTGCTTGCCGATCTGCAATGACCTGACGGCATTGCTTGGTGTCATAAGCTCCATCGGTATAAACAGAGTCAATCTGCTCATCTTGTGGAATCTGATTAAGTAAATCACCAAGCACCTGTGAATCACAGACATTATTGGTTGTGAGCTGAATAGCGCGTATTTGTAGGGTTTTGGCATCTATACCAATATGTAGTTTACGCCATTGGCGACGATATTCAGCTCCATGTTTCTTGCGTTTCCATTCGCCCTCACCTAGAAACTTCATGCCTGTAGAGTCTACGAGTAGATGCAGCCCATCGCTACTTTTTTGGTAGCTGATTGCAATATCAATATGCTTTTGTCTTCTACAAAGCGTACTGTAATCTGGTGCGGTCCAATTTAATCCGCAAAGTTTAATCAGACTTTGCACAAAGCCAGTGACCATACGTAAAGATAGACGGAATAAGGATTTAATCATTAAGCAGCATTGGATGGCTGCGTCGGAGTAGGTTTGATTTCGCCCTTGTTTGCCTTTTGATGGAGCATACCATTGCGTAGCAGGATCAAACCAAAGGGCAATATTTCCGCGATTAATGAGTGCTCGGTTATATGCGGGCCAATTGGTTGTGCGGTAGATTTTGTGTGTAGGCTTCTTCATTTGAAAATTATATCGCTGAAAAAGCCTTTACAGATAGGTTTGTGCAACAAAGCCTTAAATATATCCAAAAAAGTAATGGAGAAATAGCTCCAATTTCTATCTTTTAGTCAGCTTATTCTTTACTCATTTTACTATTTTGGTTGTTGTTAAAATATTGCTTCCGTCTTCTAGAATTATGCTTCCAACTTTTTGCAACTTTATAGACATAAGCAGGTAAATCATCCCATTCTTCAGGCAAGCCCGTACCTCGTGCAACACGAAGTTTTAAAGGATAGTTCTTATATTCAATCAAATGAAGAAAATAAAAACTACGCTCTTGAAGTGTACTGAACTTTTTATGATACACATTTCTCAGATGAGGGTATCGTTGTCGTATACCGTCATTAGGGTGAGTATTTTCAGGTTGTAGGTACTGAAATTTCAGCTTTTTCATATTGCCTCCTAGGTCACATTACCTAGAAGGGGTCCTCTGCGTAGTAGTTCATTGTTTTAAACCTATGACTTATCGTTGATTGATTGTTTTTTAACGCATGCTCTAAGCTGCCAATCCTTCTCTTTATTTAAAATAATAACTGATGGTCGTATCTTTATGATCTCCCCAACCTGTCGAGATATTTGTCAATTCAACACCATTTTTCTTGTAGCTTTTTACCAGGTATAAATAAGTACGTGGTGGAGAAACTTCATTGGTTCGTACTTTCTCAATCAAAATGAAAGTCTTGTCATCTAACCATTTTACTCTTAATGGTAATGGATCTTGGCATTGCCCTATTTCTGCATACATTGCAGCATCTTTTCCATTCTTGGAAAAGGACAAGCCTGCACATTCTACATCGGGTAAATCTAAGACCAATCGTTTACCAACTAAGCTTTCTTTTACGCCTGCACTAGCCAAGGTTGAAAGACTTAAACATAATCCTGCAATTATTAATTTTTTCATTTGAATAGACTCTTAATTTAGTTGTTAAAACACATTGTCAATAAAGCCACACTGTAAGATGTGTTGTGATGGATTTACTGGATTGTCATAAAGGCTAATAAAAGCAATCATGTCATTCGGATCAGATACATCTCTTTTATAGGGCTGGCTATAGATATAAATTTGTTTGGGGGTGTAGACCTTTTGATTGTTGAAAACCTCTCCATCAAAGACCTTTAAATGTGGATATTGCTGAAAGACTTTGTGGGTCTTGCTTCTGTTTTGATCATCATGCATTGAAGCTTTATCCCATTGCTGTTTAAAGCTTTTCAATTGTTGTCCGCTATAGCGACTAAATTGAATCTTTAATCCATCCTCAATCTTTTGTTTGGTGTTATTAATGTCATCAGCACGATAGATTGCAGTTTTTGCCCCTGCAACACTGACGTGTACTAAGGTTTCAATCCTTTTGATGGGATTGCTTTTGCTATTGGGTAAATAAACTTCGGTTTCAGGACAATCTTCACAGAAATTTTCATCATCAGGATCATTGATGACGCTGCTCTTTTGTTTGCGGTACTGCTGTTGAAATTGTTGCTGTAATGAGGTGATTCCAGATGGCCATTTCATTTCGGTGCCCATCAAGGCTAAGTGGTTACTCAAAGATTGTTCTTTCTTGGCCCAATCCAGACAAGTTAAGCCCTGCTCTAAGGTGAATGGCTTAGATGTAGACAGGGGTTGAGCCGTCACAGTCTGCATGATCAACAAGGTCATGCTGCTGATCAGTAGAGGTTTAAATCGAAATTTCATTTTAATGATCCTCGCATCTCCTACGGGCTTTGGCTACCCGCAAGAAGTGCTCGTGTAAAATACTTATTTATTTTTAATCGTTTAACATCAGTTATTGATAATGATCCGCTGATAGTAGCTGACGGATTTCACTGGCCATTTGTGGACTACGCCAAGGAAATAGGACTTTTAGACTGTAATTCGGTTTGAATGGATCTCGTGTGCCAATATTGACTTGAAACTCTCGTTTCATCGGTGTGCGATGAACTTGTTGATTGACATGTGTTCCCATCATTGGATTGCTGATCACAGTGGTCGTGGTTCTAAAATTATCTTCAACTAAGTTGTAGTGTCCAACGGAAGTGATGTAATCAAAGGGATATTTCACGAGGCGTTGATCTGGCTGATCAAACAGAATAATGGTTTTATCTTGGCTGTTGATCCAAACACCACGGTTTTGGTAGTTAAAAGTTTCTCCTTGACGCTTGAGTTGTTCAGTCATCCCGTCAAAGTAGGTATTTCCATATTCATAAAGGTAGTAAAGGATCACAAACCAGAACAGGTCAAAGCCAAAGAAGATGTAACCGAAAGCACCAAAAGAGAAGATTTTGGCAACGATGAGAAAGATCACGATGGGTAAGACCACACATTTTATAAAGAGCTTAGATTTTTGTGGACGGTGTTCAATAGGTATGATTTTGGGTTTGCTTAATTCAGTCATGGTTGTTTCCCGCATGTTCAATGCAATGCACAATCACCAGCAGATATAAAAAGGTTTATTTTTTATAGGCGTGACTTAGCCATCCACCGTTGGATTGTTCTTGTAAAAATGTTGTTTGAATACAGACGAATAATAATAAATTAGCCGTATCGCCCTCGTTGCAAAGCACAACAAGGTTGAACATGGGGTGAGTCGCAAATTAGAAAAGATTGGTACAGCATGAGAAACTCCTTGAATCTTAAGAAGTTCTGCCATATCACTGCTAAATAATGGTGGCAGAACAAAAGAGGGTTAGCAGACTGGGATCCAAGGAACCAGCACACCCGAAGGTGTCCCCCTTCTGTCCTACCATAAAGATAAAAGGGGGACGAGAAGGTCCACGAAAAATAGACAAGCTATTTTCCGTACTGGATCAACGGTCTGCTAAAACCGACTGGCAATGTGTGCCCGCAATCGCATAATAAAATTAAGAAGATATAGAGTCAATCGGCTTTGTTGTATAAAGATTTTAAAGAAATAGCTTTCCTAAGTTGCTCAAATTTAAGTGACAACTTGGGTTTGAGGTCGACCTAATTCTGTAAATTTATTTAAGGCATGAGTAGTACTACTACGCAAGGTGCATGAATTTCATTGACCTGACTATCAAAACTTCTTGCACTGAGTTTACCGCCCAATAATTTGATGCAATGCATCTTAGTTTCAACCAAACTGCACCGATGATAGCTAGGCCATTTTTGCTAAGCGTTCTTCCTAGAGGTTTGACAGTTTTCAATAGTTCATTTTTTCTAAAGATCCCAATTTCCTATCATTCCATGACCTTGCATTTTTTCTTGGAGGAATTTCCGCATGTGCATGACGATCTGAAATCACGTGTCTGCACAATTTCGTATCATATGCTCCATCGGTATAGACAGAATCAATGAGTTCATCAGATGAGATTTGATTTAGCAGATCACCCAAGACTTGTGAATCACTTACATTATTTGTTGTGAGCTGTATAGCTCGTATTTGCAAGGTTTAGCATCTATACCAATATGCATTTTACGCCATTGCCAACGATATTCAGGCTGATGTTTCTTGCGTTTCCATTCGCCTTCGCCTAAAAACTTTAGGCCAGTTAAGTCTACTAATAGATGTAGTCCTTCATGACTTTTTTGATAGCTGATCGCAATATTAATCTGCTTTTGTCGTCTGCAAAGTGTGGAATAATCCGGTGCTGTCTAATTTAACTCACTGAGTTGAATAATGCTTTGCACAAAGCCTGTGACCATACGCAAAAAAGTCGAAAGATAAATTTGATCATCAAACAGCACTGAATTGCTGTATCAGAATAGGTTTGATTTCTTGCATGTTTAGCTTGTGGCTGAGCATACCATTGAGTCTGGGGATCGAACCAAATTGAAATATTTCCTCGCTTGATTAAAGCTTGGTTATAAGACAATTCGTTGTGCGATAGATTTTGGATTCAGGTTTCTTCATTTGGAAATGATATTGCTGATGAAACCTTTTAGAATAGCTTTGTTCAACAAAGCCAATTTAAACTGATAAACATTATATATTTACAAGATATTTATATAATACACTTTCAACAGGATTTTTATTTTTAAATCGATATTAACAAAAAAAGCAGGACTGGCACCTATTTAAATTAAAACTTCTTGTACGCCACAATGTACCTCAGCCGAAATTTAATTGTAATTTTTTGTATTAAAAATGACTCGGAACTCAAACAATTTTTAGGCTATCTGCCTAATTTTTAAAAAATAATCTCAATTAGAATAAATATTTATTCTATTTTTATCAACAACTTAATGTGATACTTTTAAAACTGGTTAGCAGACTGGGATCACTGAAGGATACTAAAAGGCATCCTTCTTTTTTTCCCTAATAATTAATATTTACTGAATCTTAAAGACTTTAGTTTTAGAGATTCAGTTAGTAACACAACCTAAAACATTATTATTTTTCGATGGTTATTACTAATGAAACTACTAAGCAAATTTTTTAGTGTGTATTTGAACAATATAAATGTAAACAATAAATACTTTAATTTTAGAGATTTTAAGGAAAATAAAAAACCTTTGATTTAACAGAATAATTTTAAAAAAAACTTATCAGTATTTAGATCTGATCTAAACTTTCTGCGAGACAATAAAATATGTCAAAATCAAAAAAGGGGATTCAAAATTACCGTGTAGCTGTAAAAAATCTGCACTTAAAGTGTTATCCAAAATGTATGCATGCATATCAAATATGGATAGCTTTATTCCTCCAATTGAGTGATAAACAACAGAACTACCATCTTGATTTAGCTTTTAAACAGAATATCGACATTCCACTCATTACCACTAACACACTGGGTCACTATTTTTTTAGTAGTCATTTCAGCTGGATCTATGCCTATTTTTACAACAAGAATAAAAATGAATTTACGTTTAGAGCTTATGAGAAAAATAATTCCTACGAATTCACAATCCAGGCTTTAAGCGAAGTAATGGCCTTACTGTGTTCCGGATTACATCACTCAATTCATGGCTTAGATATCATCGCGCATTGGCTAAATGAACAATACTTAGCCGCACATCTTCAGGAAGTTTTCGGACAGGAAGTTTTAACTATCAATCATCTAAGAGAATTATCAGGGCTATCTAAATCCCAAAGTCCAGTAAGTTCTATTTCAAATTATGCTGGTCCACTTTCATTAGAAAAAATTCTGGCTGGAATATCATCATGAACGGATATAGTTACTTAGAAGATACTCAAGAATTAAAACTTGAGTCGTTTCGAAATTTCTATCGAGCACTGGCAGAAGTAAAGCTAGAAAGTTTTCAAAATTCAATCAAACTCAATGACTTCATCAAACCTACTGAAATCGTTGAGCTTAACAATATTATAAATCAACAGCTTGCAGAAAAATCAATCAGTGAGTATCCACTAGTTCACTATCTTATCGCAGTCATTAACACCCCTTCGGCATATCAAGCTAATGCACTGAAATGGGCTATTTTCAATACTCAATGTATTGAATTGCTTGATAGCAAAGAACATGCAACCACCGTAGCTAATCTTTGTATGCGCTTTCGTTTAGCCAGCACAAAGCGAGAATACCACTGGCTTTATAACTTCTTACCAGCTCTTCCCATAGAGTGGAAGGATTTATATGAGTTTTTAAATTTAGCTGAAACGGAGAATAAAAAGCTACTTGAGCGCTCCACACCAAATTTAACCACGAAGCAAATTGGACAACTAGCAGATATTCGCGTTATTTATACCTATGCGCATACGCAAGCAGATCGTCAAAAAAGACATCGAGAAAGCCGTCCAAGCACCCAAGAAACCCTTCAAACTGATGTTAGAAAGGCATCAAAAATAACGCTCGACGATGAAATAACCTATCAAACTCATTTTGAACGTTGCGAGGCAAAATTGCCTATTGAAGAGACAATGCAGGAAACTGTCGAAGATCATAATTTCGAATTTAATGCTTTAGAACAACACTCCATTACAGCTCAAATCAATAATCTCAAGAACAGAGTTCTGCATAAATACAAAAATGAGTTAATGAACAAACCAAACCCTAGAGTTTTCGATTTGCCTACGGCACGATATATTATGGGTATTTTATTTGAACAAGCAGAAAATTCTCCAATTCATGCTTTGCTTTTGTTTTCAGCCCTTAGTTTCACGCATTATGAAGAGCTGCTAGTATTCCGAACACGTTTCTTGCTAAGCTCAAAAAGTAAAGAAATCCGCTTCAGTCATGAAAACTGTTTTTTTCGTCAAAGTATTGATAGCTCTAAATTTAAAGATACATTTTTAAAAGAATACATGCTCAATATCGGCAATTCTTTTACCATTCCCTTACCCAAAGTTTATTTGACGCAGATACTTCAGCTAAAAAAGTGGGATAAAGCCGATATTTCTTCAGAGGTACAAGAATATATACGTAGAATCAACAATGATCTTACTTTTCCTTTAACAACTCAAAATCTTCCTCGTTTAATCAGTGACATTACATTGAATGAACTAGGATATGAGTTAGAAAGTAAATTATTCGCTGGGGAGAATGTTAACAACTACACTCCATGCCATTATTTTTCAACAAAAATTATTGATATCTTAGATATTTATATTCAAACACTTGATCTGGTTGGTCCTCAGCTTGACACTGGATATATTGAGGAATTTAAATCCCCTATTACGTTTGGCAGTCAGCAAGTACCTGATCTTCCATTTGTCCAGTCCTTTTTTTACCAGCTTGACCATCAAGTTCGGAATAATCCAAATCCCTTTCAGACCTTAAATCATTATTCACTCTGGCTGTGGCATGTTTGTATGCTCATCACGTCGGCACGACCAAGCGAATCTTTCCCACCCAATCTAGATTATATTGACCTCGACAATCAATTGATGGCTGTTGCAGATAAAGAGCAGCGTTATTCGGGCACCATTGGGCGATATCTACCGTTTAATGATTATCTTCGTGATGAAATACAGTATTACCTAAAATATTTAAAACACTTTCTCTCCCTCACTAAAGCTTATCTACCTCAAGAAAAAGTACAAGCAATTCATGAGGTCCTTGATGGCAAGCGTCTCTTACTCTTATTTTATGACTCAAAAGAATATATCAGAAATCTGGAACTCTCTGATATTCAAAAATACTGTACAGAAATAGCCTTACAACGTAATTGGACCCGTCATTTTACTCGTTATTTTTTTGCCCAATACTGTAATGAAGATGTAGTTAAGGGCATCTTTGGTCACGATGAGCCCATGCAAGAACTGTTTGACCGCTATTCAGCTTTTCAGACAACGGATTACGATCAAATTAGAGCAGCACAAGACAAGTTGGTCAAAACCTTAGTGCTTAAAAGCATGTCAAATTTCACGGGAATAATGATTACATGAGCAAACATCCTCACTCGCTCAAACGATTAAAGAAACATAGAGATAGAAAAGCGTTTCTTCTGCAATTATTTAGCGAAAAATGCTCAGAGATGACACCTGAAAATTATCCTGAAGTTTATCGACAAATTGATGATCGACTTTTAGAGCACTGTAAATCCTATATCCGAAGCTACCAAATAGCACGTATAGAATTTGCTAAATATATCAGGCGCTTTAATCTTTTATCGAATCAACACTATCCGGTGCCTGCCGCACCCGTGAGGCACGAAAGGACTCTGCCGCAACAAAATATTGAAACCTTAAAACATGGTAAAAAAGTTACTCAATTTGCCCAAAATATGATTGCTTACTGGACAAAACATAATGACTTCAGTCCAACCCAATCACTTGGCTTCTGTTTGATCAGTTCAATATTATTCAATGGCATTTATAACCATACCGAACTGCAAAAGTTTTTAAAAATCATTTTAAAAACAAAGAAATTTCAAAGTTTTTTAAACCTGAATCATATGGTTACACTCGAAATCCCGAACCGACATTTCGGTAATCAGCGTATAAATGACCCTGATTTTTCAGTCAGCTATACAAAAACGTTTGTGCTACACGACATTGTGAAATGCTGGATCTACAGACTAAAACATCAAAAATTTGATTTATTTTCAGATATCGAAGATGCAGAACATCTGATTAACGCTTGTATTATTGAATGCTTCCCTGAAGAGAAGGTGCGTTGTAAAGACCTGTTAAAATACGGTTTTTACTATACACAGTTCCTGAAAAACAGCGGACTGGATCAAATGTCCATTTGTATCTTAAAAAATGAAATTTACAGTTCCAGTCCTCTCGAAAAACAATTAGCAGCTTATTTTATTCAGCCTGAACCCACGCCTACCCATACGATTCAGAATGTTTGTGAAAACCCTCGGGACCAGTCTACGATCACTATTGCGTTAGATGTAGCCGATATTTTAGTAAAGATACGTCAAGCTATTCGTGCAGAAGGCCATAGCGATCAACTCATAAAGTTATATTCCGGAGAACAATCTCCTGCCTTGGAACGTTTACTGTTGTGGACCATTCTGCGCTCAAAATTAACGGAGCCAGAACTGGACGATCTCAATAATATTATTCAGCAGCAGCAACGATTTAAGCGCAAGCTTATACGCGCAGATTTTCAGCCAATTAAACAAAGCTCTCTAAAAACCATGTTTTCACAGTTTGCAGTCGATTGGCTGCAGGCAACGCAAGACAAAGATATTTCATCATTTTCAGATGCTGATTTTGAAGATCTATATGGGGAAATGCTTCTATTAAAGAAAGAAACGACTCAAGCGACTTTACAAAAACGTCTACAGGAGTTTCATCACAAACAGACCTTATTTTTTAATGCACCCACTGTTGATCTGGATAATTTAATCCAGGTAAAAATCTGCAGAACCGCATTGATATCGCCCCATATTTTTCACCACATGCTAGAGCAGCTCGAAAATACTCAAGATATTTCGATTCAGGATAAAAATATATTTAAACTGATTTTTATTCTGGGGTTCAGAGTCGGACTACGGATCAATGAAACATTAAATATCTTTGTACGTGATTTATTTATTAGTGAAGATGCTGTGATGCTCACCATTCGCAACAATCGCAATAAAAATCAAAAAAGCTACTCTGCTTACCGCAAGATTCCTCTACATCATCTACTTAAAGCCGATGAATTACATGCATTTAAAACATATAGTCAGAATAGAAAACGCCTGCTAAAAGAACAAAGAAAATCAGTTACTCAACCGCTATTTTTAAAACAGTCCCTAGAAGAGACTCATGAAAATGAAATCAATGCTCTGTTGAAACAATTGATCCATTCAGCTTTCGGAGAGCACAATTTTACTTACCATAGTCTGCGTCATTCAGCCTTTAATCATCTCTATCTGGTTTTAAAACACTCACCGCTTGCTGATGCATTTACAGACTATACGCCAAATGATCAACTACGCATCCGTTATGCATTGCTGCGAAACAAAAATACTCAGCAAACCTGGTATGCGCTTTCTCATTTTGCCGGGCACCTAACACCTGAAACCACTTGTTCAAGCTATCTGCATTTGATGCATCTGGCGATCAGTTATCAGCTGAATCAAATGCACAGCCCACTTCCTAAAGAAGCCTATTTTAATATTCTGAAACATGATGATGCTATTAAATATCCTGTTCAGCAACGGGCGATCAAACAGTTTTTATTTGATCAACTCACTAAAGACCGTTACAGGCAACATGATCATCAATATCAACTAGGGCAACAGAAATCGCCTGATTCGCTGATGCTAGGAGCACATGACTCAGAAATGACTTTTGAGTTGTTGCATCACATTCTTGCAGTAAAAAAAGAAGAAGATCTTCTGTTACCTGAAGCCATTCCTTTGCAAATCGCACAAAAATTACGTGCCAGAGCTCTGCATTTGAAAACTTCCTGTGTAAACCAAAAAAAATCTTCCCGACTATTTACCACGGACTTTTCAAGGAAAGCTCCCGATGCATTAGTCACCATGTTACCGACCAATCAAGAAGAAAAACAGATCATCCATCATGTTCAGGAACGCTTCATAACTGTACATACTCAATATGAAAAACAGCTCAATACGATCTACTCAATTTATCTTGAAAAAGTTCAGCCCAATTCAGCCCAGTTAATTTTTGAACTGAATGAAAAACGGCAACTGAAGAAACTTCTTTCTTTTATTCATAGCTTATTTCCCAAAAAATATCTTCATTTAGAACTCTCTCAGCAGAGCAAGACAGAGCTCAAAAACACATTACAGGATTTAGCATTACGGACAGAAAATTTTAGCCTGAATGAGGAGGAAGAGCGAATCAAGTTCTCTTTCAAGTATAAAGATGCAAAAGCACTTGGAGTATTCAAGTTACTGATGTATCTCATGATAGTTTCTCATCTTTAGTGCAAATTATTGGATAAGTTTGCCACGCATTCTTATTCGTGGTTTACCAGTCATTCCTGTAATGATTTAATATGGACTTCCAAGCGTGAGTGATTAAATTAATCATCTTAAAGAGCAATAACTGTTTGTCCCACTAGCCAAATAATGTCTGTCCAAGTTAGCACAAAATTTAATGATCATTTAAACAAGAATTTGCAGTATTGATTTACAATTCGAAGTGAATAAAAAAGCATAAATTGCCGCAGCACAATGAAATTGAAGAAATATTTTCAGAATATGATGAATAAGTTGTGAATCGGTACCCAATAAGGTATCAGAAAAGATAAACCCCTGCCCATAACCTCATTGCTCCAAACCACTTGTGCCAGATATTCCAGATTAACCTGATAGCAAATACCGGTTCCTCGCGACAACAGGCGAAACTGATTGAGCTTAAAGCAAGTTGTTAGGCTCTATTAGATTGTAAATGTCTAATTAGACTTCTTTAATCTAATAAGATCTAATCAGGCCAATTAAGCACCCTCCTTACCGATCAAATGGCTTATTTTATAAATCCATTATTTTGTGTTTTAATAGATATATATATAGATATAAGACCCAATATTATGGATTTAAAATTTAAAAAACCTGAAGAGGTTGTTACTTTATTATGTGAAAGGCTTCGCAAAGAACGACTTTATCTGGAAATGACTCAGGCAGACGTCGCTACACGTGCTGGTATTAGTGTGAATACAGTATCTAATCTGGAAGCTGGTCGAAATGTTTCATTTGAAAATTTAGTACGCGTTGCCATGGTATTGGGCCGATTAAAAGAAGTAGAGGAACTCTTCAAACCTCATTTAAACAGTGTAAATGACATTCTCCGCTATGAGAGCAATACGGCTCGCCAACGTATCAAAAGGAAATAAGTCCATGCTCAAAAAACTTAATGTTTACTACAATGGATGGGGTGAATATTGGCTTTGGGGCACACTGGTCTCCTCAACCGCAATCACAGGTCGGCCATTAATCGCCTTTGAATACAGTGCAGAAGCGATCAGTAAAGGTTTAGAACTTTCCTCTTACCTACTTCCATTAAAAGGTGACCCATTAAGAACGAACTTTCCTGCACATCAAATGGGATTGCCAAGTCCTATATATGATGCCTTACCCGATGGTTGGGGCATGCTACTTATGGATCGCTTATTTAAAAAAAATGGATTCAATCCTGCACGGATTGGGCCATTAGAAAGACTCACGTATATTAATACACATGCGATGGGGGCATTATCCTTTGAACCTTCAGCACCTGAGTTAGCATTAACTAAAAATATTCCACTGATTAAACTCGCTCAAGAAGTTCAGGAAGTTCTCAAAGGAGAAGGTGCAGAATTTTTACAGCATTTATTAATTATGGGTGGATCTCCGCAAGGTGCAAGGCCAAAAGCACTCGTCTATCGTGATCCTGTCACCAACGAATTCTCAACAGTTAGCTCACATCAACATGAAGCATGGCTGATCAAATTTCCCGCTCAGCAAGAGCATCCTGAAGTTTGTGCAATTGAAGCTGTTTATGCAGAATGTTTACGTCATTGTGATATTGATACCCCTGATACTCAATATTTTACTCTTCCGAATGGATTAACCGCATTTGCATCAAAAAGATTTGACCGCCATGATGGTATGCGTATCCCTATGCAAAGTTTAGCTGCCTTCACCGGAGCTGATTTTAAATCACCAGGGAGTTTAGACTACAGTAACTTTCTTCGCGCTGCACACTTTTGCACCAATGATGTTCGCGAAAAAGCAATTGCATTCAAGCGAGCTGTTTTCAATGTAGTCTTCAATAATCGAGATGATCATTGCAAAAACTTTTCATTTCTGATGTCCCAAAATGGGCAATGGAAACTCTCCCCTGCCTATGATGTTACTTTCAGTGAAGGGCCAGGTGGATATCATCAAATGGATATCATGGGTGAGGCACTGGATATTCCTCGACAAGCTCTTGTAAAACTTGGTACTCAGGAAGCGGAACTTTCTGCCCAAGAAGTCGATGAAATTATTGGCTCGATTTGTAAGGTTGCAATCCGATTCAGCAATATCGCTCATAATCTATTACCTGGACAAATTCAAACAGAGACTCTACAGATGATCCAAAATAGGATTGAGCATAATATTCATTTATTGAATTGAATATAAAAAATTTTCATGAGGATCAAGAATCATTATATTAAATTATATAGTGTTGTTGTTTCTCATGAAAATCAGTATCAAAAAATAGGTGACTTTTATAGACTAAAAATTCCAATATGAAGTGACCAAAATACCCTTAAATGATCTAAATTGCTAAAAATTTTACCCCACTAAAAAAACACATACTATTAATTAAATCATATACTTATAATTAGCGTCATTTAATGGAATAAATCTCGGTGACCTTGCCAAGGTTGGGGTCTGCGAGTTCGAGTCTCGTTTCCCGCTCCAAATTTAAAAAGCCCTAGTCGAAAGATTAGGGCTTTTTTCTTGCTTAGATTTCTTTAATACATCATCTCTCGTCAATAAAAAAGGTGCCTCATTGAAATAGAGACACCCGTGTTTTAGTTCGGTCAACCTATCTGACTAAGCGACTGACTTTTCATCTAATCGGCGCATTCTCGGTTTATACAGCACACGATAGGTCACGCTTAAAATTAAAATCCATAACGGACTAATGTATAAGGCTTTCAAGGTATCGGGTTCAAGCGCCAAAATCACTAAAGTAAACATCAAGAACGCGATCACGACATAAGACATGAACACCCCACCCGGCATTTTGAATGTTGATTGGGCATGTAATTCAGGACGTAACTTACGGTAGCGGATATAACACACCATAATCAGACTCCAGACGCTGATAAATAGAATCACGCATAAAGAGCTTGCTAAGGTAAATGCTTCAATCGTGTTTGGCACGAAGTATTGTAGTACCGCGCCTCCCATGATGAATATACAAGAGAAGATCAGACCATTGGCTGGAACAGCACTCTTTGATAACCGACCAAAAGCATTAGGCGCCTGACCATCTTTCGATAAACCAAATAACATCCGACTCGTTGAGAAAACACCACTATTCATGGATGACATCACCGAAGATAACACCACAAGATTCATGATAATCGCAGAAGTCACAATCCCTGCATTTAAGAATAATTCAACAAAAGGACTTTTATCCGCACGAATATGATCCCAAGGTGTCACAGACATCACCACGAGTAAAGCCAAGACATAGAACAAAATAATACGAATCGGAATCGCATTAATCGCCTTGGGTAAGTTCTTGTGAGGATCTTTGGTTTCAGCGGCTGTTGTTCCGATTAACTCCACTCCAACAAACGCAAAAACTGCGATTTGGAATCCTGCTAAGAAGCCATCTAAACCTTTGGGGAACATCCCACCATGCGACCAAATATGACTAAATGAAGCAACGCCACCATGTGGTGCAACAAAGTGGCTGAAAATCATATAACCACCCACCACAATTAATCCCATAATTGCCAAAATTTTGATTAAAGCAAACCAAAATTCGACTTCACCAAACAATTTGACCGTAAGCAAATTCAACGCTAAGACAAATAAGACACAGCCCGCACTAATCATCGCCTGACCAATTGGCGTAAAGGTTGTGCCGTCAGGCAACCAAAAGCCAAGATAATTAATCACAGCCGCTAAGTCAGCGATACCGACCAAAACCCAACCTAGCCAATACGTCCAACCCAAATAATAACCAGCCCATGGACCAATCAGATCATGTGCCATCTACAAAAGATTTGTACTGTAAGTTTGCAAGTAATAACTCTCCTAATGCACGCATCAGGAAAAAGAACATCCCACCAATAATCATATAAATGAACAGAATAGATGGGCCTGCAAGGGAGATCGTTTTACCTGAACCCATAAAGAGTCCTGTACCAATCGCACCACCGATCGCAATCAATTGCAAATGGCGATTGGAAAGTTTTCGTTGTAAGTCTTGAGGTGCATCATCACCTGAGGACTGATTATGTATCACCGTCATAAAAAAGTTCCTTTTTACTACTTCCTAAAATGAATCGGTCGCTAATTTATGAGCTTAACCAGCTGTCCTTTATAAATGACCCATTCATTTTGACTGCAAGAAAATACATATTTGCCTTACTTTTATCTATGACAAATACGTTACTTTTCTTCTTTTTTAATCTCATTTAAACAAAAATAAAACGATTCACTTTATTTTTGTGCTGCAATCACTGCAATTTCAATTAACCAATTTGGATTGACCAAATCAGCTTGAATGGTAGCGCGTGATGGCGCCACACAGTCTTTTAACCAATCGACATAAATCGCATTGACCTTAGGAAAATCCGCTAGGTCTTTCAGAAAAAGCTGTACCGAAAGTAAACGTGATTTATCACTATTTGCTAAAGCAAGTAACTGTTCAATCGTTGCAAGAATATCTCTCGTTTGCCCCTCAATATCTAAATCGGGGTTTTTAGGGACTTGTCCTGATAAATACACCACTTGATTAAAGACGGTGACAGCACTCATCACTTCGGTGCTATTGATTTTCTGGATATCTGAATGTGACATGATGACTTCCTTAGTCTTGAGTGATAAATGGAACGCGTGCAGTTACGCCACACATAAGTTCATAGCCAACTGTGCCTGAGGCTGCTGCAACATCATCAATGGATAGAATTTGTCCTGTTTTGGAGGTTCCCCAAAGTACAACTTCACTGCCAATCTCAGCATTCGGTACTGGCGTTAAATAAACTGCCAACATATCCATGCTGACTCGTCCAATAGTTCGAGTACGAATTCCATTGACTAAAACAGGGGTGCCTGTAGGAGAAATACGCTGATAACCATCTGCATAACCACATGCCACAATACCAATGGTCATCGCATGCGCAGCGACAAAATTCGAGCCATAGCCCACACTTTCATTGGCATTTAACTGTTGGATTGCAATCAATTCACTACGCAAACTCATGGTCGGCGCAAGCCCCCAATCTTGAATACTATGCTGAGGATAATCGGGAGAGCTTCCATACAGCATGATGCCACCACGGACATAATCGGAGTGTAGTTGAAATGAGTATCTGAGGATGGCAGCACTATTGCTCACCGATCTTTCCCCAGGTAAATCTTGAATGGTGCTTTCAAATTCTGCGAGTTGATATTCAACCCCAGCTTGACCAAAACGTTCACCATCAGCATCAGAGAAATGCGTCATATGAGTGATGTTGGAAACATGATTAAGGCGTTGCAGATGCTGCCAGACTTTGCGGTATTGTTGTGGCTTGAAACCTAATCGGTTCATACCACTGTTCATTTTTAAGAAAATATCAAACTGTGCGGGGTAAATATGCTGCTGTACCCATTCAACTTGTTGCTCATTGTGAATGGTAAAACTGAGTTGATACTGGACACAATCAAATAAATCTTGAGGAGAGAAAATCCCTTCGAGCAATAGAATAGGCCCTGTCCAACCGAGTGCACGTAGTCGTTTTGCTTCTTCAATATCCAGTAAAGCAAAACCATCTGCTGTTTTAAACGATTCATAAACACGTTCAATACCATGTCCATAAGCATTGGCTTTGACTACAGCAAACACCTTGCTATCTGGAACACTTGCCCTCAAGACCTCAAGGTTTTGACGCAAAGCCTGAGTATGGATGACCGCAGTAATTGGGCGAGGCATAACAAACTTCCTTGTACGCTGTAATTATGCTGCGTGTGAATAGCGCTGAATGGACAAACCATCCGTACTAATATCTGGGCGATGATTCATCACCAGATCACTAATTAATTTTCCTGAACCACATGCCATCGTCCAACCTAAAGTGCCATGTCCAGTATTCAAGAATAAATTCTTATACTGGGTCGCACCGATAATCGGGGTACTATCAGGTGTCATTGGACGTAAGCCCGTCCAGAACGAAGCTTGCTGTAAATCACCGCCAGGGAATAAGTCTTGAGTCACCATTTCTAAAGTGGCACGACGGTCTTCATTCAAGCCCAGATTAAAACCACTCAATTCCGCCATACCACCAACACGAATACGTTGATCAAAACGTGTAATCGCAACTTTGTAAGTTTCATCTAAAACGGTGGATTGTGGTGCAAGTGCAGGATCAACAATTGGAATTGTTAATGAATAGCCCTTCACTGGATATACAGGCAAATTGAGCGCCAATGGTTTGAGGAAGTCACGAGAATAACTACCAAAAGCTAAAACAAAACGGTCGGCTGTTAAAATTGCTCCATTGACCATGACGCCTTTGATTTCATCACCTTCAACAATTAAGTTTTCAACATTCTGATCAAACTTAAACTCCACACCCAAATCTTGTGCCAGTTTTGCCAAGGCATTGGTGAATAAATAACAATCACCTGTCTCATCATTTGGCAAATGTAAGCCACCCACTAACTTATCGGTATGCGCTAAAGCAGGCTCTACACGTGCTAACTCTTGTGCATTAAGTAAATCGAAATCCACACCACATTCTTTGAGTACTTGAATATCACGTTGCACCGCCTCTAGCTGAGCGTCATTACGGAATACTTGCAACGTACCTCTAGAACGATTTTCGTAATTAATGCCAGTTTTTGTTCTTAGATCACGCAGACAGTCACGGCTATATTCCGCAACACGCATCATGCGCTCTTTGTTCACTGCATAGCTTTGTGGATTACAGTTTTTCAGCATTTGAGCCATCCACTGTAACTGCCACATACTGCCGTCAATATTAATGGCTAGTGGTGCATGATGTTGAAACATCCATTTAACTGCTTTAAAAGGAATTCCTGGCGCTGCCCACGGTGTCGAATATCCTGGGGAAATTTGCCCTGCATTACCAAAGCTAGTTTCCTTGGCAGGACCCGATTGACGATCAAGCACAGTCACTTGAGCACCTTGCTGTGCAAGGTAATAAGCACTTGCTACACCAATAACACCACTTCCTAAGACGATGACGCGCATAACAATCCCTCACGCACACTAGTTTATTTAACTAGTATATTTTTGCATCAATAGTTTTTTTCACTATTTTTAGGCTTATAATCTAGGTAATTTCATGTTTTCGTCGTGAAAAAATTAAAATAAAAGGGAATAATCTATGCGTAAATTAGACCGTATTGATCGCCTGATTTTAGATATTCTGCAACGTGAAGGTCGGATTGCGATTAGTGAGTTGGCTTCACGTGTCAATTTGTCCACCACCCCGTGTTCAGAACGTGTTAAACGCTTAGAGCGTGAAGGGATCATCATGGGCTATTACGCACGGCTCAATCCTGCCCATGTTGACCGCAGTCTTTTGGTCTTTTTAGAAATTAAACTTTCAGCCAAATCTGGTGATGTTTTTGATCAAGTTGCACGTGACCTTGTTGATATTCCCGAAGTTTTGGAATGTCATTTGATCTCAGGAGAGTTTGATTATTTAGTGAAAGCAAGATTAAAAGAAATGAGTGCCTATCGACGTTTATTAGGTGATTTACTTAAAAAACTACCTGCTTCGGCATCTTCACATAGCTATGTCGTGATGGAAGAAGTCAAAGAAAGTCTTTATTTGGATGTGAGTAAATAAGATTAAATTGCATCCTACCAACGATTAAAAATGTTTCAGCCTACAGATGCAGGCTGATAGGTATAATTACTCGTCTTCGTCGTAGATATAGCTCATACAACCCCAACCGTCATATTCACCATCAAACTCTTGTGCAATACGTGTCATCCACTCTTCTAAGTCTGCAATATCATTGTATTCAAGCATCATATTAATATGGATATTCAACACCCACATATCTGAGCCATCTGAGTGTAACTCTTCTTGATAAAGTGAGATCTTTTGTTCTTGGTGCAACAGATGAAGTGCACATTTTTCAACTTGCTCTTGTTTTTCAAACACAATCGAAAATTCAACTTCATGTGGCTCAGTGAGATCATTGCCATCTTCAACCATCTGCCACAAGACATTACCATTATCATTGTCTGGAAATTGTTCATAGTCGCGTGTCATATCAATATCCTTTGTTATGTTTTGATTTCATGATTGGCTATAGATTAACCTATTTTTATGTCAGTTTTTAGACGCAACAATTATATGATCATCAAAAAAGGATAGAAATTTTTAACTATTCGCATCCATCTCATCCAACAAAGGCTCAAAACATTATATGATTTTATAATGTATTATAGATCTTCAAATTTGACTAGCCATACTATGCTTTTCTTTGAGAATGCTCTTTTGAGCATACTTTAAAAAGGAACTACCGACTCAAGCTCGATCGCAGATTGTTTTAATGGATGTTGGAAAGCAAGATAGGTGGCATGCAATGCCATACGTTTAAAATGGAATTTGGCAGGTTCAGGATGATAAAGTTTATCGCCCATAATGGGATGCCCAATATGCATCATATGTACACGAAGCTGATGTGAGCGACCTGTCACTGGTTCTAAACGCACTCTACTTTGATCCGTTGTCACGTCATACTCAATTGATTGGAATAGCGTTTTGGCAGGCTTTCCCAATTCAAAATGCACCATCTGACGAGGACGATTTTCCCAATCGGTAATCAAGGGCACTTCCACACTGCCGTCTTGCTGAATCTGTCCTTGCACAAGTGCCACATAATATTTTTTAACGGTTCGTGCTTGGAACATTTTGCTAATCGCAACTTCAGCATCTCTATGCTTCGCGAACATTAACAATCCTGATGTTGCCATATCTAAACGATGTGTCACTTTAGCAGAAGGATATTGTGCTAAAACGCGCAAATACGCACTATCTTGATGTTCAGGCAAACGCCCCATGACCGACAATAGCCCTGCTGGCTTATTAATCACCACTAAATCTTCATCCTCATAGATCATCTCAAGTGGATCTTGCGGCGGTAGATAAATAAAGTTGTCATTTAGGGGCATGAGCAGTAAAGGTTCTAAATAAAGCGGGGCAATTATAGCGAGTTCTCAGCCAAAAACGAATTTTGAGATGAAATCCTGAACAGAGAACTCGTTCTATTGAAATGCGATTGAAGATGTCTAGAGTTAATGTCGTTGCCTGTTTTGATTATTATTGTTACGACATTAACTCGTATATTTTTATGATGCTGTTTTTATCGCTTTATTTAAACTGTCTTTATAAAGCTGCTCTAAAGTTGCAATGTCTCGATTTAAAAAAGTAATCAAATATTCTTTGGCACGACTCAACGTTAAGTAATTAAAAGAAATCGTGTCTTTGCTCTTACGTGTCACCAATCCGAATAAATCTTTTTTAGGAATAAACACAGGAATATCGCTTTCTAATTTAAATTCAAGCTGCTGTGTTTGTGAAAAGGCATCTATTGTGATGCGTAAGGTTTGTTCAGTGTAATCATCTCGTACAATAAAGCTGGTACTTACACCATCTAGCTGTAATTGACGAACCAATTGCTGACGCCATCCCATCTCATCGAAACGAGCAACGATCGTTTCTAAATCAAAAGCACCCAAATGATCAGCTTCATTTCGATTAGTTTGATGCGGATAACGTATTTTAAGATCGAATTCTTTCATTATTTTTATGACCTCTTCCAATATGATCAATTTTCTAGTTTCAATTATATCATTTTGTTTTTTATTATAAAAACAGGAGTTTATATTCAAAAAACAAATATTATAAGACCTATTTCACACTTATATTTAAATTCATTGATCGGGTTTTTATTATTTATATCTGATTGGTCATATTCTGTTTATATTAAATTTTTAGGGTATCAAGGGAAAACATGTTGTTTACTTCAACACCTATGACTTTGTAAGCCATAACCTTTGCCTATAGACTTTTGATCTATAGCGTCCTAAGCCGAATCGAGACCTTTTGGGTTTGTACACACTTGCTTTATAAGCATCGGTGCATGCTACTCTTTTCGATCCCCTTACGGAACTTTAATCGTTCCTCAACCCTTGAGACATAGTTTAGGCAGATCAGTGCGGGATTGTTTTCCTAAAAACTGGTATTTTTCGCCACTAATGAAATAATTTTGCATATCCAATCTAACAATAAGAATTATTTTCCATTTCAATAAAAAATATCTGATTTAAATTTCAATATATTCCAATTTAGATGTGTATTTTTTCATTTAAAACCTAAATTTATGCCCAGATCACCATAATGGCCGCCACAATTACCAGCCATAAACCTAAATGATCCGTCTTTGCCAACTTTTCTTTAAAGAAAAATACTGAGATCAATAAGCTAAATAGAATTTCGATCTGACCCAATGTTTTCACAATCGCCACAGTTTGCATACTCATGGCACTGAACCATCCCAAAGATGCTAAAAAACTGCAAATACTTACACGAAAGGTCAGACCAAGACGTTGCCACATGTTATACAACGTACTGCGACTAAAGATTCCCAAATACAGCAATAATGCAATACACTGAAAACTAATCAAACTGCATAACACCCATCCTGCACGATGCAAAAATGGCAACATGCTCAGCTCTAAACTGGCTTCACGCACCAGAAGTGAAGTAATGGCAAAACATAAACCACTGCCTAAACCAATGATTAAAGTATTGAAGGAAAGTTGCGTACTATGTCGACCTTTACTCAATAAAAAAACTGCGATTGCCCCAATCAATACACCAACCCAGCCCAAAGTGGTCAACCGCTCCTGTAGAAAAACCACTGCAATCAAGGCTGCCAAAATCGCTTCGCTTTTAGCCAACCCGATACCAATCGCATAGTTCTTTTGTTGAAATAGTTTCACCATCAACGCTGTCGCAAAAATTTGGCTGATTCCTGCAATCACTACATAAAGCCAAAATGTATTGGAAAAATGGGCTTGAACAGTGACAGGTTGATGCAGATAAAGAAATGCTAAATAACTAAACGCAAAAATAGGAGAAAAGATAAATCGAGCCAATGTCGTCCCATAGGCATCGACTGTGGTACTGAGCTGTTTTTGAAATGCGTTGCGCCATGCTTGCATAAACGCAGCCATGATCGTAAATAGAATCCAAGTAAAAGCCATAAACGCCAACGCACCATCAAAATGTTTGTGTAATTTACTCGCTTCATTGTGATTTTTCGAGTGTTATTAACACGCTGACGGATTGATCTGATTTTTTCTCTTTTTATGTATCCAACGTGCGACCACAATCACCAGAATAATCACAAATACCGTAATCACGACAGGCATCACAAATGCCAAAATCGACAAAACAATTGAGCCAATCAACTCACCTGTTGCCACTACAAAATTCCCCAGTCCACCAGTGGTTGCTGTTGAAACGCCACGTGCAGCTACCGTGCTCATTTGCACCACACCTGCTGTTCCGCCACCCACGATCAGCGCGGCTGCCCACGTCGCAAACTGTGACATTTCTCCACTACTGACTGCCATCGTACTTAGTGTGCCTGCCACTACAGCAGCAGGCGTAGCGATGGTATCCAAGAGATTATCGACCCACGGCACATAATAAGCTGCGATTTCACAGATGGTTGCAAATCCAAGTGCAGCGCATACGGCAGGGATCGCTAACCATTCAAAGCCTTTTGCAGGCTCATACCAGCCCATCAGGGTTGCAATGCTCATCACCAATAAAGGAACAAAGACACGAAAACCACAGGCTGCGCTTAATCCTACGCCGATACAAAGTCCTAAAATTGTTTCCATCTGGGTTTTCCTTATTTTTGTCAGATATCGCTATCTTGTTATTTCATATTTTACAGTAACAAAAAAGCCCTATCGAGTGACAGGGCTTTCATCAAAACAGTGGGTAACTGTTTGGTGTTTGCGGCTTAGGCATTCTTGCTGTTGAATTGATTGCCAAGGCATTTGGTACACGGAGGTAAACGATCAGTACCAATTTCTAAATAGGTGCGATGTCCGCATTGGACACAAAAATAGAAGCCAGTTCCAGGTCTTTCGCCAGCAGTAACCATCTTTGTTCTCCATAGATTTTAGAAATGGTTCATATACTATAGCGTGATAGTTTTGATTATTTATTGACCTTCCTGACGAATGGTGGTGGCGGAAAGGTTAAAAGCCATATCAAAAAATCTAACTTGCTTTATCAATGGCTAACTAAAGTGTAGATCTTCGACACTAACCTCTTGAAATTTTAAAATTTTATTATTCCATTCTTCCAGTCGGAGAATATATAAATTTAATGCTTTTTCAATATTCTCACATCGCTGTGAATAGTTTTCGGTAATTGCCTTAAACTCTTCATTTTTCATTCTAGCAACAGTTTCAGTTCTAGTTGCTGTTGTTGTTGTTTCTGGTATATTATCCAATCGCTCATGAAGAAAATAATTTTCACTTTGCTCAATTTCATCCGTATTTTCAGAAGATTTCCGTCTAGGTCTCCAGAAAAATTGATATTTAGTTTTCTTTCCACGCTTAAATTTCTTATTAATATCTTCTTTCATCGAAGGCTTAATAAATTCTTTAAAGTCGAATGCAATATAAGGATGAATACTTCGATCAAACAAAGTAAAAATCTTAACAACATTACCACTGCCTTTATTTTTATCATAAAGTTTAGACGATATATAAATATCATCCAACACTCTTTTTGACTTAAAGTAATCTATATTTTCATCTAATATTGGCTTTAAAAAATTCAATAAAAATGACTTCTCATCTATAGTCTTCATATAAGTAACCAGATTAATATAATCTTGATAATTATCAATAATCTCTTTCATTAAACCAGTAAGACCAACATGTTTTAAAACAAATTTTGCTCCAAAAAACTCAGGTATACTTGTATGTAAGAAAGCATATGTTTGCCCCTCTCTACAAATAAAACAAATTCCAGTAGTCAAATCTCTAATTAAATCATTTATAGAGCAATCAAGTTTTTCAAATTTAATTGCCTTACCAACCAACTCTATAAAATTATATTCACTAAAAAAGAATGTTTTTTGTTTACAGCTTAAAAAACAAATACATTCAAAAACAGACTGCAATTCAGAAGATGAGAGCTTTGTTACATAATCTCGGCTATATACTAACTTTGTCCCATCATGCTTTCTTAAAGTTAAATCAAATAGTTGATTATAGAATAATTTAATATCGGTTCCTTTTATTTGCTCAGTTCTATACAAATAAAAATAAAAATTTACCATTAATGGGGTAACTAAAACCCCCTGAATATCTTTATTAGATTCCCTTAAATTACTAATTAGATTTTCTTTTAAAAAGTCATCATTAGTTAGTTTTTTTATAATATTAATTTGTCCATCTAAATCTAATTTATTTATTAAGAACTTACTAAATATTGTACTTTTTTCTATATTTTCTAGGACTTACGCACTATTATTTATAGATTCTCTGTGGTAGGAGATGATTTTTATCGAGAATAAAGTCATCAATGAAGTCTTTGATGATTGGTCTAAATAATTTCTTCTGCCAACGATATACATTTTC
>NZ_JACAXC010000032.1:0-34730 GCF_013391535.1 Acinetobacter sp. SwsAc4 | reverse complement strand
AAGCATTAATGCAGTACGATCTTCAAAGTTAAGATGATGGTATGACAATTTTATATACTCCATAAACCCTTTAAATTAATTAGGTGGTTTATGTCGCACTTCAAGTTTTACTCTGCCCAGTATTTGGGAATCGATATGTAATCGCCACGCTGGATCTACCTAGCCATATCACAAATATTGCATATCTGCTAAGGAATACAAAACAATATTCAACTGATAACCTAATAAGGCAACATACTTTATTTTCCCTCTACGCCCCATTCGTTCCAAAGAATATACGTGATAAAGCCATTGAGCTAATGCACGGAAAAACTAATGGGGCTCTGCATACAATGTTAGGCGTTGCTGCATCTAGAATTAAAGCCGTTCAGAACTTTCAGGCTTGTCCAAAATGTATTGAAATTCAGCTAATAAAATATGGTGAAGCTTTTTGGAAAAGAGACTGGTTCATACCCAATCTACCGATATGTATAGAACATGGTTCATCCTTATCTATTTATAAAGAAAAACCATCAGATTCCAGACATCATTTTCAGCCATTCATAGAATCACATTTTTCAATAGAATCAGTTGGCTCAGTCTTTTCTCAAGACCTCATCATATCAGCACCAATACAGCAATTACTGAATCTTTTCTCATATCCATCAATATCTTTTGACCAATGGACTCACTTCTATTATGGATTGGCACAAGACTCTGGGTATGCACGTGGGCAACATATAAAACACGATCAAATTTTAGAACTGTTCTTACAATATTGGGGTCAAGAATATCTTCAAGCTAAAAATCTACTTTGTCATCAAAATGAGGAAAATTCTTGGTTAAAAAATATATTCCGTAAGCACCGAAAAAGCTTTAGTTTCTTTGAACATTTACTTGTTTGGCAAACTTTTCTTTCACGAGAGAAATTAGAAAATATTTTTCATCATGCTCAACATATTCAGCCAGTTTTCATAGTAAAAACAACAACTATTGAAAATGACTTAGATATTGTAAAGTGTGCAGAATACCGTAAAAAGTGGCAGCAGCTTGTTAGAAAGAATGGTATTAAGGTGAGTCGCTCCATAAGCAATGGAGGTGCCATCTATGCGTGGTTATATCGCCATGATTATAAATGGCTTCAACAATATAATTCCAAACATCAAGTAGTACGTTCGCCTCTTAACACTCGTGTAGACTGGCATAATCGTGATCGAGAATATGCAAAAGTACTATTGCGACTTGCTCACCAATTCAAAGATGATCTGAGTCCTACACCTAGACGTTCTAGAAACTGGTATCTTATGCAATTACCACAACATTCAAGCATAGAGCATAACCTCTCTAAGCTCCCATTGGTTAGATGCTTTTTGGTAAAGTATGTTGAAAGTATTACTGAATACCAGCTACGCAGAGTCTGTGTAGCTGTTAAAATCTTATCTTCAGATTTTCAACCGTTGCACTTATGGCGAGTTTTCCGCTTGGCAGGACTTAGCAAAGAAAGAATCACCCCTGATGCAGCAAGAATTCTAAAACTATCTGGATTTTTCAATACTCATGACGGTAAAAATTAATCATTTTGATCATAATGTAACAGTTACACATATTGGCGGCCTATTCAAAGGTTCAAAATCAAAAATCTGGAGTATTAACCTACAATGCTCACCAAAACAAGAAAAGAAATTTACTAACTTTAGCAATGCAGCCATGTTAATTCGTGGCAAAAAACTAAACTGTAGCGAAAGACAATTATCTAAACCGAATCTAGTGATTACTTTGTCTGATCAGAATTTTCTAACCCCCTCTCTTTTAAAAGATTTTGATGAATTATCAACGGATTCAAATCTTACATATTTTGAGGGAATACAAACTAGTTTCATTATAGAAGGACCCAATCAGGTCACTATTCATCTACCACAGTTTGAGCTTGCAAGAACACTTTTTCTCATTAACTCTTATTTTTGTCGGGCAAGCCTCAGTACAACGACCATTCAAAATGAATTTGCAATATGCCAAGATAATGAGGAAACAGTAATTGTCTTTTTAGAAAATACAATGCCTTTAAAACTTGTAAATCAAAAGGGAACCCAATGTCTATTAGCCTGGTTACTACTTGATCCTAATGCCAAACAGTCATTTGAAAGCATTTGTCGTTATTTTAATACTCAACTGATTGATAAGGATGGATGGAAGAAATGGATTTTTCAATTTGATCCACCCTCAATGGACGGTTGGACACTCCATTTTCGAGGAAGATATAATAGGTCACAAGATGCTTTTCTTGTTGAAGAAATTGTTGGCATAGAAATCGATACTGATATTCCTACTGACATTAGTTTTGATCACCCATCTTTCACTCAAATCAAGACGGAAGGACAACAATCGGAACAAGGCTACAAACCCGAATATAGTAGTACGCTTGACCCTACAATTGAAGATGGTACGACAGCGTCCATAGAGCACGGAGTTCGTATTTTGGATGGTAATGAGTCATGGGTGAGTTTCAAAAAACCATTGACCATCAACAAGAAAGGGAAAACCAAAATAACAGGACAGAAAAGCACGGATGCTGAAAATGATGAATCGGCTTCTGGTCATTTAGCGAGTACAGACGAGGCAAATAGTGCAGGCGATTTACCTGCGGCAGATGTAGGAGGGAAAAAGGACTACACAAATTATGATCAGAAATATGCCCAACGCTATCATGATTTCAACTCGATGATACAAGTGCTTCAATCTACACATCAATGTGTGCTATATGAATCACTTACCCATGAGCTTACGAAAGTTGGGCGTTCCGAGTGTCATAGAATCAGTAAAGATAAACTACGAACCATTAAGTTTGTTCACCTTTGCTATAGAAGTGATGACTTTCTTCTCATTGAATTAGATACATCAGATGGGGTAAAAAGTATATCAACTAAGTTAATCTACCTGACAACCGATGATTGGAAGATTTATTTAGATAAAATTAAGACTCATCTAGTCGCAAAATCACTGTCATGGCCAAATGATTTGTTTGATGATGTATTTGGTGCAAATGCCCATACTCATATTGTCCATCCACGGTTTTCATCACAAGGAAATGACTCTTCAGAAGCTGTTAATAATTGGGCTGTAAGAATTATGAATGTGTTAAAGGATCTATTTTAAATCAAGGAAAATTATCAGTTTATCAGACCAAATGATAAGGAAAAATATTTTAACTTTTGCTATAATTTGTTCATTCAATAAACAAAACCAAGAATTATGCTACCTAGTTTTCAAACACTATGTGGGGCACCATGGCGGATTTTACCTCCTGGTGAACATCTTGCTACATTACAAGAGGTTAAACAAACCTTAGCCTTTAATCCGCATAGACTTAATCTATTTAATGGACTTGTAAACGCAGCTAATTTACTCGCTCGGTCAGGATGTAAGTATTTATACCTTGATGGAAGCTATGTCACTGAAAAAGATATGCCTGGTGATTTTGATGCTTGTTGGAGCATTGAACAGGTTGACTTTAATATTGTTGATCCAATTTTTCTAGATTTAAGTAATGGGACTACTGCCCAAAAAGCACGATTTGGAGGAGAGCTCTTCCCCAACTGTACAGAAAGAGCATCAGGCAAATTGTTTAAAGACTTTTTTAAGAATGAAAAACATACAAATCAGGAAAAAGGGATTATTGTAATAGATCTTCAAGCCGAATTTTCTTTAATGAATCAGGGAGTGTAAAAATGATTTTAAACTCTTTTGAATTAAGTCTAACAGAGCAAAAAATTAAGCAGATACAAGCTACAATTATTGAAGTAGAGAAAGATACTTCTGTCGCTCCCTTTATATCAAAATTAGAATTAGATTCTTTAAATGTATTTTTAAATGAATTAGTTGAAGAGCGTGATGAGTTCTTAGAAATTAGCCAAAAATTTAAACACAAAATTCCTGTAAAAAAGGAAATACTTAAATACCCAGAAAATCTAGTTTATATCAGAATAGCTAATGATATTTCTCAAGAAGATATAGCTGCACTTTTAAATGTTAGTATTGAGGAAATAAAAAGACAGGAAGACTACCTTTATAGACATTTAGATTCTATTTCTTTATTAAGAATAAATGACTTTTTAGAAGAAAAAATATCGAATAGTTTAACTGTACATACGTCTCCAATTGATTGGAATAAATTTCCAATTAAAGAAATGTTAAAACGTAAATGGTTATTATCAGGCAATATTGATCCAATAAGTGCAATCAAAGCACGATTTACAGATCTTTTTGGTAACGAGCAATATGAATTAGCATTACATAGAAAGTTTCACTTTAATGGAAACTCCCCCAATGAATACTCATTGCTTGCATGGCAGATTCAGGTTCTCAGTAAAGCAAAAGAGATAACAAAGCAAATTAAGGTGCCAAAATTTAATAAAGATTCATCTTGGCTAAATCATTTAGTTAGAATTTCTACTAATTCAAATGGACCTTTAGAAGCTCAAGAATTTCTTTTATCAAAAGGAATTATACTAATTGTAGAGCCACATTTACCATCTACATATCTTGATGGTGCTGCAATGCTTTTGCCAAATACTTCAATCCCTGTAATAGGGCTCACATTAAGACAAGATCGCCTAGATAATTTTTGGTTTGTTCTTTTCCATGAATTAGGTCATATTTTTCTTCATCTGAATGCGGAACGCACCTCTATAGTTGATGAAGACGTAGGTATAACTAAAGATGAGGTTGAGATTGAAGCTGACAACTTTGCACTGAACAACCTAATTCCTTCAGAACAATGGGATATGTGCATGTGTAGGTTCTATATCAATGAAGATGCCTTAAATGAAGATGCCCGAAATCTAAATATTCACCCAAGTATTATTGCTGGTAGATTAAGAAGAGAAAACAATAATTATCAAATTTTTAATGAAAAAGTTGGATTAAAGCAAGTAAGAAAATTATTCTGGGGTGATGAATATGATTCTGAGTAACCATTATGTTCCTTTCTTAAAGTGGCGACAAAGTGAATACCAAGCATTGTTTAAACTCAAAAAAGAGATTAAGGATCTTATCACCCCTTATATAATAATGCCTCCAATCGAATATGATTTTGAAGAAAAGCGATTAAAGAAAACCATTCAAGAACATATTGAGCCGATGCCAAAACGGCTCAAAGACAAATGGGGTTCTAGACTTGCTCTTCTAGACTTTCATGACAGTATTGAACAAGGAATCATGGACAATGGAGAAAATGTTATAAAATATGTATATACCAAGAGTCTTGCTATGGGATGTAAACTAATTCCCGTTATTTCTTTCGAAAAGTCTAAATGGTATTTAACAGAAATTAAATCAATTATTAGTACACAAAATTGCGGCCTTGCTTTAAGACTTTTTCTTGAAGATTTAGATAAGCCAAATATAAATGGTGAAATTGATCAAGTATTGGAGATGTTTGATTTAAATATAAATAATATAGATTTGATTATTGATTTAAAAACACCTGATAAATTTGAGCCATATGCTTTGTTTTCCAACTTAATCTTTATGAAAGTTAATAAGATAAACAACATCAAAAGTTATCGTTCTTTTGTTATAGCAGCACATTCACTGAATCTAAGAGAGATTAAACAGCCTGGTGGGTTGTTTACTCGCCATGAATGGATGCTATATCCTTATCTTATAAAGAAGTTCAAAGATAAATTACCAACTTTTGGAGATTACACAACTGATGATATAGAGTTTCTCCCTCCTATGGATATGCGGAAGGTCAACCCATCAGCAAAATTAATTTATACACTGCCTCAGCATTGGCACGTCTTAAAAGCTAAAGCATTTAGAGGGAATGAGATCCAAATGGTTTCTCTTTGTGCAAATGTTATTGGACTACCAGGTTACAAAGGAGTTCCTTTCTCTGATGGGGATAAACGAATTCATGATACTGCTAATGGTAAAGCAAACTTTGGAAACCTAGGAACATGGAAGCAAGTGGCAATCAACCATCATATGACAAAGGTTGTTCATCAACTCTCCAGTTACCACGCTTCAATAATTTAGTTTTAATTTCCAAGGCTAATTGTTGGACAGTCATAACTTGATTCAATTGCTTATACAATTCTTTTCTAGTTTTATATTCAAGTCTCTCTGTAATACCATATTGATACAGTAGGTCAATAGCTTCTGACTTCCATAAGATATGAGCTAGACTAATGAAGTCTACATTTGGATTAAGTTTAGCTCGCCTAATAGAACGAAAACTTACGCCACCTCTAGGACCTTTAGTGGCTAGAATAAGCCCACACCATTCAGGGGTAGAAATCATTACATCTTTAAAATGATTTTCTGCTACAACAAAGGTGACTTTTTGCAAGCTTTTTGAATATTGTGATAACTGATTTTGTAATCTAAGTAGATTATCTTTAGAACTCTTAATTTCATAGCCATGAATACAGTTATCAAACACTGCTATGTCTACTCGATTTCGACCATGCTCTAAAGATAGCTCATCAACGACTAAATGATCGTCTTTAACGTAGTATTGCTTTTGCAATCTACTGTGTAAAGCATGACGAATATCTTGATCATTTGTTGCATTCATTTTCTTTAAAGTATCTAAACTTCACCTATATTTAAAGATGTATTATACAATGTAGAAAACTTAGACGATAGAAAGACTAACAATTTCCGTAGACAGTTAACAACTATTTTGTAATTATGAAAATAGGAAGTTTTAAATTTTTTATTTTAAGTTAAAAACTATTTTGTCATTTATATAGCAAAGAAATTATCTAACACTTTGATTTTGGTTGTTCTTTAGTTAACAACTATTTTGTCTGACCATATCAAGGGCTATTGTACTTTCCGAGGGAGAGACAGAAGATCAAGTCTTACCCTTGTTATTTGAGACTTATTGTGGAAAAACTACTTTTGAGCTAGGCATAAATTTTGTTGCAGTGAATGGCTCAGGAGCTAAATATCTTCCCTTTCTTATATTAGCCAAAGATTTTGACATACCTGTATTCATATTTTCTGATGGAGAATCTAAAACAGTACAAGAATTAAAAACTAATTATGAAAAAGTATTCGGATCAGTTGACTTGATGAGCTGTAATAATATTACTATCTTAAATAATACAGACTTTGAAGGATATTTATTAGAACAGAATTATACAGCATTGATAGAACACTCTATTAAACTGGTGAATGGTGAAAATTTTATAGAAAATTGGATAGAGCGTAAAAATGGTACTCCATTAAAACCTAAAAAGTCAGCTAGACCACCATGTACATTATGTAATCAGCCTATATTTGAATCTCTACTTAGAGATTACAGTGGAGATGAAGGTAGAAAGCGAGCGATTCTTGAAATTTTAGACTCAAGTAAACCTCAGTATGCAAAGGCTATTGCTGAAAGTTTATTATCTTTAACTGCTGATGAATTGCCACAAAAACTAAAAGATCTTTTTCAACAAATAACTACTGGAATTGGATATGAATCTCTCACAAATACAACTTCAGATAGTTGAGTCTCCTTTGGATGTACCTATTCAGGTCTTAGCATCTGCTGGTGCAGGAAAGACTCGGGTTTTAACTGAGCGTATAAAATATATCTTAGCGAATACCAAAAAGAATGGAGTGATAGCTCTAACATTTACTAATAAAGCTGCTGATGAAATGTTGATGCGATTATCTTTCGAGGAAAATATTCAAGAAAGAACATGGATTACGACTATTCATTCAATGGGTCAAAGGATTCTTGAAAAATATGGTCATACTGTTGGTTTACCTACTGACCTTCATGTTTATGAAAGAGATCAGGATAAAATGGAAATTTTTATGCAATCTTTACGTGAAGATGGCATAGATGTTGATGAATATCTTAATGTGGTAGATTCGAGAGAGTTAAAAAACAGAGAAAAGCAGTTACAGAAATATTTAGATGTGTTTGCTCAGATTAAAAGAGAGATACTTACAGAGTTTGATATTCTTGAAGAGTATCCAAATAAAAATGTATGGAAAATATATGAAGCTTATCAAGATTCAATGATCCGTAGTGGCGGAATTGATTATGATGATATTTTAATTTACGCACATAGAATATTGATAACACATGATTGGATTGCCAAAATTTACAGAGCTAAATATAAACATATTTGTGTTGATGAGGCTCAAGATCTTAACAAAATACAGTATGAATTTATCAAAGCTTTTTGTGGCGATACATTAAAAAGTGTTTTTATGGTTGGTGACCCTAATCAGATGATTTATGGTTTTAATGGGTCATCTAATAGATATCTATGTGATGAATTTGTAAGGGATTTTTTACCAAAAAAATATGACTTAAAAGATAACTATAGAAGTACTAGAGAAGTTATTCAAGTTGTGAATAAGCTAAAATCGGATTCTCAGGTTGTAAGTGAGTATGCTCTGAAGGGGCAGGTACATTTTAATGAGTATGAGGACGAAATAGAGGAAGCTAAGGGGGATTTTAGCTCAGATACAAAATTTACTTCAAATGAGAATACATGATGAAATTGAAGGTGAAATTACACTTGATAAGATGGTAGTTATAGCGAGAAATCGTTTTGTATTTAGTAGTTTGGAGGAGGTGCTTAGAGATAATAATATTGTCTATTCTCTCAAAAAAGGGGAAAGATTACTTGAACCATCAACTAAATTTGCTAAAACCTTAGATTTTTCTATTCGAATTAAGTTGAATCCAAAGGATTGGGTTAATGGTAAAAAATTATGTCAACTACTCCAATTAGAGGAACCTCTAAATTGGAATAATGATGTGTTATTGGAATTAGCGGATAAAATAAATATTTCAAGTGATCCTAATCGACAACTCTTATCAGAATTATTAATTGCTGTTTATAGTTTGGAAGTTGATAATCCTAAAATACCTAAATTAATCAAATACTTTCGTGATAAATTCACTATTTGGATTGGAAGACAATCAAATATTTCAGATACCAAATATGAAGATATTAGATTGAGTATCCAAGAACTAGATGAGTTTAATCACACATGGACAATCTTTAAAAGAAAAGGGATAGGCGACTCTCTGAAGGCTTTTAGGAATGCATTGGTGCTAGGACAGCTTTCTGAAAATAACTCAGAGAAAGGTTTGACCTTAAGTACAGTTCATACTATGAAGGGATTAGAGAAAGATATTGTTTTCTTAATGGGCATGTGTGAAGGGGTATTCCCAGATTATCGAGCACTTTCAAAAGAGCAATTCGAAGATGAGAGAAATAGTGCTTTCGTTGCAGTGACTAGGGCAAAAAGATGGTTATATGTTTCTTATCCTAAATATAGAAAAATGCCTTGGGGTGATTTTAAGAAGCAGAAAAAATCTAGATTTATGTTAGAGATGGAAAAGGATTATTAAGCAAAGATCTTGAGTCTGTGCAATAAACTATTAACGATCTATAATATGAAATTTTCATACTTATAGTAGATTTTGTTGCGGTTCATAAAGCATTGAACTGTAACATTAAGGTAGTTAAATGAAGCAATATCTAGATTTGTGTCAACGCATAGTTGATGAAGGCGTATGGGTTGAAAATGAACGAACTGGAAAGCGTTGTTTAACCGTTATTAATGCTGATTTAGAGTACAACGTAGGGGCAAATGAATTTCCCTTGGTTACGACTCGAAAAAGTTATTGGAAGGCTGCGATTGCAGAGTTACTAGGCTACTTGCGTGGGTATGATAATGCTGCTCAGTTTAGGGCTATAGGCTGTAATACTTGGAATGCAAATGCTAATGAAAATGGAGCATGGTTAGCTAACCCTTATCGTAAAGGTGAAGACGATATGGGGCGAGTATACGGAGTCCAAGGGCGTCATTGGCGTAACTCAGAAGGTAAAGAATTTGACCAACTTCGTAAGATTTACGATGACTTGCGAAACGGTATTGATGATCGTGGTGAAATTCTGACTTTCTATAACCCAGGTGAGTTTGAAATGGGATGCTTACGACCTTGTATGCATACTCACACCTTCTCTTTGGTCGGAGATACACTTTATTTAACATCATCACAACGTTCGTGTGATGTTCCATTAGGTCAAAATTTTAACCAGATTCAAGTCTTCACGTTATTAGCCCTCATGGCCCAAATTACAGGACATAAGGCTGGAAAGGCTTATCATAAAATTGTGAATGCACATATTTATGAAGATCAGTTGAAGCTTATGCGTGATGTTCAGCTTAAACGTGAGCCTTATCCTGCACCAAAACTTTATATCAACCCTGCGATTAAAACGCTAGAAGATATTGAAACGTGGGTAACGTTAGACGATTTCGAGGTAGAAGGGTATCAGTATCACGAACCTATTGCTTATCCATTTTCAGTGTAAGTAATATTTATTCATAAAAGAGTTCTCTGTTTGATTAAAACTTAAAGTCATCATCCAAACAGAGTCCTCTTTTTAAACTAATGTTTAAGTAGTTCTGGGTTAATACCTTTAGTGTCTAACAGTTCTTTTAAGCGGTTGATTTCTAACTCAGCTAAAACAACTTGCTTTTTATGTTTTTCATACATCTCTCTATAGTAATTATTCGATTCTTTTAGTTTTTTTAACTGATTATTTGTATTTTCAAAAGAAAGCTTTATATCTTGGTATTGATTAAACCAATAGATAACTTCATTTTGTGTTAGAACTAGTTTTTCACCCAACGAAATTTCATTAACCACCATATGGTTTTTACTTTCTTCATCCTTGAGTTTTCTTTTGTCTTTGATTTCTTTTAGTTTCTGGATAGGCCAATCACGGTTTGTAATTGTATTTCGATGAATACCTGTCATTTTTGATAATTGTGCAATAGTGGCCTTGAGCTTTGGATCTTGCTCGATTTCTAATAGTGCTTTGTTAATACTTAACGTATTCATTTCATAGTCTTCACTATTTTTTTGATCATAAGCTTGATTATTCATAGTTCAACCATTTCACCAAGACTATTTAAAACCATTACAGCTTCGTCAATTGCTGCCTGAATTTGCTCCCTATTATGAGCATATTCTGGTTTATTAAGATTTGCTTTATTTAAGATGTAGACTTCACGCCATTTCGGAGCATGTTTACTGGTGACAATAGCTTGTGAACATCTAGCCGGATTACATCTTAGGCTGCCGATGCAAGGTAAAGTCGTATCGTATTCTTCATTTCTATTACCATAACAAATGCCTTGTCCAACATACACAATAGCCATTCCTTGGTCAGCCATTGCTTCATACACTTCTTCTTCGGTGTAGCCTTCAGCCATATAGCCTTGAAACAACTTTATCAGATTAGTTTTATGCTCAACAGCTCTACCACCATAATATGTACCATTTGGATTGTGAACAGTTTTAACAGCTTCTAATTCAGCAGAGCGTCGCAAGGATTTATTACCTGTTCGGCTTCCATCCTTTGAGAGCATTTCACCAATCTCTCCATAGCCTAACGTAACTGAAGAAGTTGCTCCAAGTGAGGTAAATTTACTCACACTGTCTACGAAGTGCTTTAATTGAAAAGATATTAAAGGTAAACCGACTTCTGCTCTAAATAATTGATAGGTCAGAGTGTGGCGTAGCATATATGGATAAAATTTAATTTGATTAGCTACAGTAGCATCCAAAATTTTCACAATAAAATTATTCATCTGATGGGTAATGCCAGTACTGCCCATCGGTATAGGTGAATTACTAGAGCTCACTGTGTCCATATTTGAGATAAGATAAGGTGATGATTTAATTTTTGCTATATATGATGCTGCTAATATTGCATCTCTAACAATAGGTATAGCTACCCATTTGTCATCAAACAAACCTGTATTAATCTCTTGTTGATGCTTTTTTACAGTACTTTTAATTAGCCAGACTTCATGCTCCTCTACTAAACATGAGCAATCTTGTACTTTTACTTCTGCTAATTCAGATGGCCTCATACCTGTATATTGAGCCACTAAGTACACGCATGAATATGAGACTAGATTGAAGTATTCACGGAGTTTATCTAATTGGTAGTTGCGACTAGTTAGGGCTTTCCTCAATGTTAATCCACATGCTAGGCCATTTTTATTTAACATCCAATCATAGGGCTCGATGATGCTTAAAACGGAACTTGATGAGTACCCTTTATTTCTCAATCGAAGTGCAATATAGGCATTCAAAATTTCATGATTAACTCGTACTTGATTTGCCCAAGAAGAATATTTACTAGAGTATAAAGCTTCTAAAGAATTGATATCCAAGATCTTTGATTTTTGACCTGTCGCATTCAAAAAGTCCACTACGATTAAAGATGCTATTTTGGATAAATTTTCAAATACATTATCGGGTAAAACTTTTTCCTTATTCTTTTTTTCAGTACTTGGAAGTTTCCTCCAATTTAAACTATTTAGTTCAACATAAGCTAGAGGCTTATCAAATACATATTTAACAGCACTAGGGCTACGTAAGTATTCAAAAAATTGATCTAATTCTCTACCTTTTACATATTCGTATTTTTTGGCAGCTTCATGGTAATGCTCGGTATTTACCTCGGAGAGTGTTTTAATCTGTGTTTGAACAAACTCATAACCTAGCTCTTGACTTATTTGTATGAATATTTGATTAATAAATGTTAACCCTTTCTCAAAAATAGGAATCAAAGAATTAACTTTTAGAGTCCCTTTTTTACTATTTTTCCTGCTGTTAAGTTTAGGTCGGAAAATAAGATTGTTAAGTAAAGCAAGTTCTAAGATGATTTTTAGTTCTGTTAGTACAAACTTTGGAATATTTTTGTATTTTAAAAAATTAATGCGCAGTTTTGCGCCTTTTACATTTTGTGCTGCATTAGGATAATCAGAATTAAAATCCCAAACATTATCGGAAAATTTAGATATTTTTGAGACAGATCTTTCCATAAGAGCGTTTATGTATGTAGTGGACTCTATAGATTCTTGTGGATGAAGATCACTATCTAAATTCTTAGCAGTGTTTAGCTCATTCATTATATAGCGGCGATGATTAACAAAACCCGTCAATATACTTATTTTCGCTTCCTTATCCATTACACTACTCCATCAATTGTTATTGTAGATCCAAGATAGTTGGATCTATTTTTTCCAATTTCTAGTTCTTCCTTTGAAAAATCTGAAGTTTCAGGATCTGTAATATAACTTAGGAGTTCTAGGTTTTCTTTGATAATTTTTCCGTAAGGAGTATCCATCACTCGTGAATTTTCTAAAATAGCTAGGTAATCACGCTTCATTGCAAATAGCTCAGGAAGATAATTTGCTGTAATAATGACGTTGTCACAACTTAAGCATTTGTTATATTGCGAGCAGGGCGTTCCAGGAGTATAAGAAGCCATTTTTTTTACAAAGTCAGGTGGATCAAAAATATTTCTGCATGCAGCCAGATTGGTTTTAAATGTTACTCCCAACTCTTCCTCATTTTTGATTTCTATTGTTTTAATTTTTTCTTCGGAGCGACTATTTAAAGTTGATTGATGAATTTCCATCAATTTCTCATTAAGCCTCTTTCTGCTAATGGAATTAAAATCTAAAGAGTCGATATAGCCAATAGTTGTATGCAAGGATGAGTGACCAAGCATCAATTGAATCTCATTTATAGGTACATCAGCTTCAAGCATTTCACTTACGAAACTTGGTCTAAACCTACTTATTGTAAGGATTATAGGTTGGCCATGGTCATTTTTTAATTGATATTTATCAATAAATCTAGCAATACTATGACCTAATGGACTCGCATTTTTTTCGTTAGTTCCAAGTAAAGAACTGATTTGTCCGTGTTTTTTAGTACTATTTGATTGATAAATGAAGAGCCTATCCTTAATCATGCTATCCTCGATATTTTCACGGATGCAACTAGTCATTTGAATTACCTGTTTGAAAATTTCTTTTACAGAGCTAGATTGGCTTTCTGTGAGCCAAGTTATCTTCGCCTTGATAAGATCAAGGTGATACTCTTTATACCCATCGGATCTCTCTTTCCAATATCTTAGGCATGGTCTAGATGTGGCTGGATGGCGAGTTTCAAAATCCTTTATGTCTAGGAATAGTATGGAATCAGTATTTAGACCTGTAACTTGAGCGAGTCTTAGAATATAAGGCACTAATAAATCTATTCCGATCATCGGTGTGACTCCCCATTCTTCATAGACCTCATTCAGACCTTTTTTCGAATCTTTAATAATACTGAGAAATGCCTTTTCAATATGGGTTTTAGCTGTATTGTGATGAACAGGTTTACAATCCAAAAAATTTTCAAACAGCCAACGAGCATTATCTAGGTTTGATAGACCTTTTATTCTATTTCCATGTTGATCCAGAGGATTTATTCCGATACCTGTTTTTTTATAGGGTTCTAAACTTAATTGAGTTTCAGAAATCGCTTTTTCGATAGCCTCTAATATTTGAATTCGTTCATTCTTACTAAAGGGTTTTTTTGTGTCCGTTTGCCTATGGGCATCGAATCCCTGTACATCAAAAAAACTGTATTCTAAATTCTTTACTTTAGTCAGTCTATTAAATGTCATACGTACTGAACTTAAAATAGTATTTGCATGATGGCTTGATATATTGTTTTGTATTATTTTGTCCTCAAGATAACTTCTATATTTGGATAATAGATACTCATCAAAAGTGTCAATAATTCGTAAAGGGCTAGATCCGTATAATTCAGATAGAAATTCTACAAATAGGCCGCATGCATTTGTGTAGTTACTTCGTCCTGAATTAGAAGGTAGGGTTTTCATCTGTGAGGCAAAAAGTTGTTCAATCTGAATAAAAGGCTCTAACTCAGAAGGTTCGATGAAGTCGAGTACACTATTGAGTTTGAGAGTAGCTAATCTGTTGAAACGCTCCTTCATAGTTTCACGAGGTATATCTAGAAGTTTCTTCCTTTCATGATTTCGTTCAGAAACACTTTTATAATTCGTATTTAATAAACCAAGTTTTTCGAGATCTTTGTGAATGAAATCCCAAGCATCTTTGACAATATCAAAACGTAAATCACTTTGAGTAATAGGAGATTGCTTTGTATGCATTTTCCCAAGTGAGATTTTGTTACCAAAAATTGGTAACTGGCTTTTTTCTTTCAAGTTTAGCTTTCTGTACCAATTTAGCAGTTTCCTCCTGCTTTCAACGGCTCCAGCTCCTGAGTTGCCTTTTGGATATACTAAAATTCCTTTTTCAATCATTTTTTGAGTTAATGGATAAGCTAACTCTCTATAATTGTTAGCTGAGCTCTCCGAAATGCCTAGAACGGTTTGAATATGTTCGATTGCTACGTTAAAACCCAAATCTGTATTGGCTTTTGTAACTGGTATATCCCACATGGCGTCTATATCATCAGATATGGTTGATACCCATTGGCTGATAACGGACTTAGCATCTTTAATTGCTCTCTTACGACTTTTAATTGTTTTGAAGTCTGCCGAGATAATTCCTAAGTTATGAAGGTCTTCATGAATGTAATCAATTACTTCTGCGATCCATTCATATTGAGTTGATAAAGATGCCCAAGAACGTTGTTCACTACCTATTGATTTAAAACAAATATTACTCGGATATAAAGCTAAGCGGGGGAGGTTTTTTTTATCATCAAAGCTCAGATTACTATACCAATCGAGTATTCTCTGGCGAATCAAATTCTCTCTGCTTGATGCTTCTTCTACAATAATTTGCATTTCAGCCATCTTTTCTATTAATGGCATTGTAAGGTGTTTTCTATGTCGAGCCTCGCTCAGAGTAATAGGTAGCTCTTTTGATAAAAAATCAGACAGAACATTAACCCCCCAAGGGCTCTTAAAATCATTACTAAGTGGTAACTTTAATAGATGATTTGGGGACTGTAATAGGTTGTCTACCCATATTTTTACTAGGTGATCAGTGGCTTTCCCATTATTTTTCACTTTATATCCTTAATACAGATCTTTAACTGAGTTTTTTCACTTAAACGTTTCATCTTTTCAGCTCTAGTTAAGAGATCACCTTTTTCATCACACATGGAGTTATAGATATCTTGAGGAATACTGGTATATATTTGAGTGGTATTTAGGTGATTATGACCTAAGTTTTTTTGTAAAATCACAAGTCGATCTAAATAGTCACTTCCCAAGTCATTTGATTGTAAAATTGCATAAGCATTACCATGTCTGAGCTTATGTGGGGATATTTGTCTATCAAGACGACCTTGCTTAATAGCACGCTTGCTTAGTCGTTCTAGTAATTTATTGATGGCAGATGGAGTGTAAGGAGTCCCTTGAGCATTTAAAAATGCAGGAGTCTCAGTAGGCGTAGCATATTTTCTTGCATATTTTTTATATAGTGGGGAAGCATGATATTTTTGAATACGCTCAATAGTTGCTGAGCTGATTAACGTCCAACGGTGTTTGATTTCATTTCCACGACCTTTACTACCTTGAACTTCAAGTGGTACGTAATTTAGACAGATTACTTTGTCTGATTCTCGAGATATAAATTTTTGAGAATTAAAATTTACAGCATCCTTAAAGTGTTTGAGCGTAACACGTGGAAGTTCTGACCGACGAAGGCCTGAGTCGTACAAAAATTGAAGTAAAACTCTTTCTCGTTCAGATGAAGTTGATTCAATTAATATGAAAAGATCATCTAGATTACAAGCAATTATACCTGTTCGTTTTGGTGCTTTTGATAGATAGCCTTTCTCGTAAGGATTATCTTGTCTAAGTGGCTTACGACCTTCTGTAGATGAGCATAAGAACTCTATAAAAGCCCGTATAGAGGCATCACGATTTCTAACAGTAGATGAGCTAATATTTTGATCGCGACTTAAAAAAGTCAAATATTCTTGTATTACGTATGAAGGAACAGTAATAAATACATCATCACTTTCATCATCATTATAATCTTGGCGGGTACGGATATATTGCAGGAAGTAAGTTAGATTTTTACCGTAAGTACTTGCGGACTTATATGAAATTTTTTCATGCTTGGAGTAATAGGATAAATACTCAGAAATGAGAGGGAGAACCTTAACGTTATCGTCGAATACAACGACTCCATTAACATTTATTGTTTTATCAATTTTTATGTTCTGAGCATGATGATTTAAACATGACTTAGATAAGTCTAGTTTTATATTTGAACAAACTCTAACATCCATAATGTACGCCAAATTACTGCATAGACTAAGTTATATAACATACTGTGCATAATTTAAACGTTAGTATAAACGTAAAAAAGTAAGAGGTTCTAAGCAGCTAAAACTTCGTACTGTGAATTATTGATTTGGGGGAATAAAAAGAAAACGTCCGCACTGCGCTGGTAAAGCTGGCATGACAGCTTATTGTCCTGAACAAAAAACTGGAACAGGGTATGGCAGGGCGGCAAGGCCACTTTCCCAGCCTCATTGGGATTCCAGCCTGAAACGATCAAACGGCGTGAATTGGGATTAGTTTTAATTTCATTCACAAGCCATTGAATCTGATCAAAACCATTTTGCTGATAGCTACCATCTTCATTCTGGGTTGCGCCAAAGTTACGCCATTGATGCCCATACACAGGACCAAGTTCACCCTCAGGGCGACCAAAACGTGCAGTTTGTTCTGCGGTTGCCCATTCATCCCAAATACTGACTTTATTATCTTTGAGATATTGAACGTTGGTATCACCTTTTAGAAACCATAGTAGTTCAATCACGATCGAGCGGAAGTGTACTTTCTTGGTGGTGAGCAGTGGAAAGCCCTTAGAAAGATCAAAACGCATTTGATGACCAAATACTGAACGTGTACCTGTACCTGTACGATCGCCTTTATCGCCGCCATTGTCGAGGATATGTTGTAAGAGGTTCAGGTATGTTTGCATCTTCACGCCTATCTTTGCTTTTAATCGCGCTGATTTTATCAGAATTTATGTGATAAATATCTTTTCAATTTGGCGACACTGATTGTCGCAGTCTAATTCTTATGCTCTATTCTAATATAGCTGATTGTTTTATATTAGATTCTATAAATAACTATATGGATAATCAGTACAATGAATTTTAAACCAGAAACTTTGCCGAACAGTTTGCAGCCATTCTTAGAAAAAATTTCAGCTACTATTTTGCCAACAGTAACTTTACAGCTCAGTTCAAACGATGCTTTGACTGTATGGCAAAGTAAGATTGGGGGAGAACCTTACTTACCTTTGGATACTGCTTATCCTTTAGATTCTAATGGCAATCCTCTTGCTTTATTGGCCCAGTTTAATTTTGCGGAAATTCCAAGTTTACCTAATTTCCCAGACAAGGGGATTTTGCAGTTCTATATTGCTGCAGATGATTTGTATGGGATGAATTTCGGCGACCAACAGCAGCAATCTGGTTTTAGGGTTTTGTACTTTGATCAAGTGATTGAGGATGCATCACAATTAAAACAGGATTTTTCTGAGTTTGAGTTGAGTGAAGAGGATTATTTACCTTTTACTGGACAATACTCGATTGAATTTACTTTAACCAAGCAGCCAATCAGTTTGAGTGATTTTGCTTTTGCGCCGAAAATCTTAGGGACTGAAGACCTTTATGGTTTTGAAGATCAATTTGAGAGTGGTGATTTTGAAAATGATTTTATTGAACCTTATCATGAACTTTTATCTGCAAGTGGGCACCGTTTAGGCGGTTATCCATTTTTCACCCAAACTGATCCACGTCAATATAATGCAAATATTCAGGATTATATTCTACTATTTCAATTGGATAGCGAAGATGCAGAGAATGAGATTATGTGGGGAGATTCAGGTGTTGGGAATTTCTTTATTCACCCTGAAGACTTAAAGAAGCGAGATTTTTCTAAAGTATTGTATAACTGGGATTGTTACTAAATAAAAAAAGCGGATGATCACTCATCCGCTTTTTTATTTTAAAAACTTATTCACTGATGAAGGTAACTTTGCCATCAGTCAAAGACTCAACACGCGCTAAAGATTCAACACGATAGCCTTTTTCAAGTAATACATCACGACCTGGTTGGAATGACTTTTCAATCACGATACCCACACCAACAACTTCAGCATTTGCTTGGTGAATCAAATCGATTAAACCTAATGCCGCTTGACCATTTGCCAAGAAGTCGTCAATTACAAGCGCTTTATCTGTTGCGTTAAGATGCTTGTTAGAGATCGCGATAGTGCTTTCAGTTTGTTTGGTGAATGAGAACACTTTAGAACGGTAAAGATCATCTTTGAGTGTTAAAGATTGGTATTTACGCGCGAAAATTACTGAAACACCCAGCTCCAAGCCAGTCATGATTGCAGGTGCAATTCCTGAAGCTTCGATCGTAATAATTTTAGTAATGCCTGCATCTTTAAAACGAGCAGCAAACTCTTTACCAATCTGTTGCATTAACACGGGGTCAATTTGATGATTTAAGAAAGCATCAACTTTCAAAACCTGATCAGATAGAACGATACCTTCATTTAAGATTTTCTGTTCTAAAGCGTACACGGGAGAATCCTCTAAACGGATGCTTTTTCAAGCAAAGGCATATTTTAAAAAGCATCTAAAAAATTGCAAGCTAAAATTGACCATATGGTTAGTTGGTTTTACCTGAATAGCCTGTTAATAATAAGCCATAAGAAGATTTCCCATCATTATGTGCCATTTTGACAGGTAGGTAATCAAGTTTTGGTGCTAACCAAAATACCGTATTACGTTCTGGTTTATCGTGTTGCATAACGACTTTAATGGTGCTGAACGTCCCATAATTGGTTTTGATGGTCTCCGTGCCTTGCTTAACAAAACGGCGTTCATCTAAAGCTTTTGCATCAGCAATTAAATATTTGGTTCTAAGTGAATTACTTTTTAAATCCTCACGGATTTGCAATTCAGCATTCAGTTCATCTAACGCACCTGCTTGCCATGGGAATGAGCGGGCGGTGTCATCTTTTTTCGTATTCACAACTTTAGTGTTTGGATTAAAGTTAATACTCATCGTATTACTGTGAATTAAGATTTTGCTGCTGCGGCTAAACTTTTGTGAAGTAATTTTATTATCCACAAAGCTAAATTGACTCGTTTCCGAGGCTGAGGCAATTCCGCCTGCTTTTGCGCTAAACTGATAGGTCCAATTATTTCCTTGTTGCGAAAGTGTACGTGTCGCTGAACCGAGGTTTTTGTTGTTGTAGCTAAATTGATAGCTTGCTTGGAAAGGTGCCATTGCTAGAGCATGGCTAGACATGCTGACACTGAACAGGGCAGCCGACGTAATACTCACTACTTTCAATAATTTCTTTGTCATCACGCTATATATCCTTTGAATGATCATCAATGAGCAATCATTCATTTATCATTAAGATTTATGATTATTATGCCTGTAGATTATGAAGAAAAAATCAGGTTTTTTACTCAATACTTGTTAATTTTTCGTATAAATCATGATGGTATTTGAGTAAGTGGCATAAATCTGAAATTCATACCACCCTATTCAATACGATTATTTTCTAGTGTCTTTTTGCTGAATTGGCGTGACTTCTGTGTCGTCTAATCCTTCTTCATCAAAGTCATCTTCATTTGGCGGATACAAAATGGCAGCCAAATTGACGTTCCCCCAAACAATCAGTTCGGCTGGACGGACTCTGGCGCGGTTTACATGAACTTTGCTCAGCGTTTCAATAATACTCGGTTTCTTTTTAAACCAGCGATTTAAATCTAAATAAAGCAATTCATCTTTGACTGAAACAACTTCAAAATGCTCCAAGATTTTTCCTAGAGGATCTTCATCACGAAATTTTTGGTAATACCAAATCGCAATATAAAATCCCCATTTTTGGAAAATATTCTTAAATGATGCTTCAATCACTTGTGTATTACTAATTTGTTCGAACACCATCAGTTGAACATCTTTATTCATTTCCATTTGAATAAGTTTTAAATCAACGGATAAGGTGGTATGTAGCCCTTTAACATCAATCGTGGAATATAAACGTAGCCATCCATCATATAGATCAGCGTGTAGATCTTGAATAATTCCAACTTTTTCTGTGACATAACGCTCCATTGTCGCATTCACAAATACCTGTGAAAGTGCAAATTCTCTTTCTTCTTCAATGAATTCTTCTGCTTTTTGGTAAACTTTACGTAGACGTTTAACAACGGATGAAATTAGCGTTTGCATAAAAGTTGTTCCAGAAAGTGAATTGATTATAGATTTTTTGATGTTTCTAACCGAACTCAATCATCAACAAATCTGAATGCAATACCACGATCTTTGTATTAGCTAAAAAATAAAAATAAATTTCTGACTTGCAGTGTAGCAAAATTAATTGCTACATTTTCATAAAATGATGGTACGGAAACACTGTGACTATAAGTGGATCACATTTTTTTAATATTTTGAATATTAGTTTGGTTTTATACCGTGATTGCTGTTGGGGATGAGACATATTTTGTCGCTTGAATGCCATGTGGAATAAAAGAAATTTTCGTTCAGTACTGTCCCCTTACTGGTGGCAAGATCCAATTTTTATCGGGGCAGTTGTGTTAGCGATGCTTCTACATGGTGCTGTGCTTGCAATTCAGTTCGCAATGCCATCACCTACAGATACATCAACCAAAGAAATCGCAGTTACGGTTCGTACAAGTCAAGAAAAAGTCAAAGATGCCGACTTCTTGGCGCAATCTGATCAAAAAGGTTCAGGTGACTTTCGTGAAGCACATCGTATGTCGAGTGATATGCCAGCTCCGATGGAAGTAGATGCGACAACAGGAGAGTCTGAGCTCGAAAGTTTAGAGAAAGTCCAGCAAAAACGAGAATTAAAATTTGAAGAAAAAGTGCTCATGACGGTTTTAAGCTGGCAGAAGCAAGTAGAGCAAACTGAACGTAAAAAAACCTTAGATGAGTTACAGAGTCAATTTCAAGCCAAAGCCGCGATGGTTGCGAGTTTGGAAGCACAATATTTACAACGTCAGCAAAATTTTAGTCGTAAACAACGTATTAAAACAGTAGATGGGATTCAGGCAAAACAAGATGCGTCAGCAGCTTATCTTGATAAATTTCGTCAGAAAGTTGAACTATACGGTAATCGTTATTATCCAGATGAAGCGAAACAACAACATTTATCGGGTGAAGTACGTTTAATGGTGATCCTGAATGCACAGGGGGGTATCCGTGCCATTCGTCTCATTGAAGGCTCAGGACATGCAATTCTGGATGAGGCGGCAAAAGCCTCTGTACGCCGTGGTGCACCATTTGGAGCTTTTGATGCCAATATGAAAGATATTTCTGAGCTTAGAATTGTGCGTACCTGGCGTTTTGATCCTGTCGATGCGGAATTTGAAGTACATTAAAAAGGTGTACTATTACTCAAGGTGCACCACGTAACGCAACATTAACCTTGCGTTATCAATTTTAAAAATAAGAATTAAAAAAACGGCTGAATTCAGCCGTTTTGTTATTACATTTGTGGATAAGTTGGTATTTATACACAATCTCTTTTTTGACTGAAATAAGCACGTTCAACTGTACAGATTTCCACACTAAAATCCTGATACCATTTTTCTTTACCCAAACGCTGAGCAACTAAATGTTCGGCATCGCGTTGCCACTGCTTGATATCTTCAAGGCCATGCCAGTAAGACAACGCAATCTCAAAACCATTTTCATTACACGCTTCAAATTTGACACAGTTAAATTGACTCAAGGCTTTATTTCTCAGCTTCTGTGCCATTTCAGATTAAGTTGCATCAAGTTGTTTGATCGTAGCTTTAAAAATAACGATATACATAGTGTCTTAAATTAGCTTTCATCGGCTTGATAAGGATTGGCAATCCCTAGTTTTTTTAAAATCTCAATTTCTAAAGCTTCCATTTCTTCTGCTTCGGCTTCACTGGTTTCGTGATCGTAGCCCAGTAAATGTAAAACGCCATGAACCAATAAATGCGTGAAATGATCAGTTGGTGTTTTTTGCTGTTCTGCGGCTTCTTGTAAAACCACGGGAATACAAATCACCAAGTCACCCAAAGGTTCTGCATCCAGTAAACTCAGCATTTCCTCTGGAATATCACTTGGAAAGGACAGTACATTGGTGGGTTTGTCTTTCTCGCGGTATTGTAGATTCAACTCGTGGCTTTCTGCGAGGTCGACGCAGGCAATACCAATTTCACAGTCCGTATTGAAACCAACATGACGGAGGGTGGTTTCGATATTTTTTTTGATTTGACCACGTTTAAGTGGTAGTTCAGCAGCTTGAAAGTCTTGTTGCAGACTTAAATTGATTTTCAAAATAGATCCTTAAAATCGTCCCCCTGATATGCGATTAAAGTATTGCAATAAAAGGGGGAGTGAGGGGGATTTTTAAATGTGTTGCGCATCTGCCGCAGAATCATTTTCTGCAATCAATGCTTCTTGTCGAGCTTTGCGTTCGGCACGGGCTTCAGCAGACAGGCGTTGCTGTTCACTGTCCCAACCTTCGTAAGCTTCAACAATTTTTTGTACCAGTTGATGACGCACCACATCACGGGAATGGAAACGGGTAATATGAATTTCATGGACATTTTCAAGCACCCGTAAGGCATGAGCCAAACCAGATTGCTGTCCACGAGGTAAGTCCACCTGAGTCACGTCACCTGTAATCACGGCACGCGAACCAAAACCTAAACGGGTGAGGAACATCTTCATCTGTTCAGGGGTAGTGTTCTGTGCCTCATCTAAAATGACAAAGGAATGATTGAGGGTTCGTCCACGCATATAGGCAAGGGGGGCAACCTCAATCACCTGACGTTCGATCAATTTGGCGACTTTTTCAAAGCCTAGCATTTCGTAGAGGGCATCGTAAAGTGGGCGTAAATAAGGGTCAATTTTCTGGGTTAAATCACCTGGCAAGAAACCGAGTTTTTCACCTGCTTCAACCGCAGGACGGACCAATAAGATTCTCTGGATTTCATTGCGTTCCAGCATGTCCACTGCGGCAGCAACCGCGAGATAAGTTTTACCTGTACCCGCAGGGCCAATACCGAAGGAAATATCGCTTTGTAAAATACGTTGTACATAACGCTTTTGATTGGCACCACGTGGATTGATTCGCCCTTTGCGAGTCTGTAACCAGACGCTATCTAAGCCTGTATGTTCTTGTTCGGAATCATCCATGAAATCACGATCTGTCTGTGAACCTTGGATCATCAAATGTAAAACATCGGCACTGATTTGTGAGGAAATTTCTGATTCTTGATAAAGCCGTTGCAATAGTGCTTCGGCTCTTTCAACTGTTTCTATATCACCGTCTAGATAAAAGGCATCGCCCCGGTGAGTAATTTTGACATCTAAACGTTGTTCGATTTGCTTTAAATGCCCGTTGTATGCACCGAGCATTCGTTTTAAATGTTCCATGGAAATTTCAGGGAACGTTACAGTACGTTTAATCGCTGAAGTCAAGAGAAACCCTTTTAGCTCACGTGTAGGAATACCCTTACATTACGCCACGTCAGGTTCAAGATTCAAGAGTTCACCATAAACTAAATTTAAAGTTTTAATTTCAGTGATCTCAATCTCTGCGAAACGTCCAACCCATGTCGCATCACCGATAAATGTAACCAAACGAGTATTGTCTGCTGTGCCAACCAATACATTTGGATCTTTATCAGATACTTTTTCAATTAAGACACGTTCAATTTTACCGAGCATGGCATCAGTTTTATCAATACTTGATTGCTTAATCACTTGCTGAACTTGAGCCAAACGGTCTTTTTTCACCTGTTCTGGGGTATCATCTGGCAGCTCAGATGCAGGCGTACCAGGGCGTTTTGAATAGACAAAACTATACGAATGGTCGAAATCTAAATCTTTAATAAACTGTAATGTTTCCGCAAAGTGTTCATCTGTTTCACCCGGAAAACCAATAATGAAGTCGCTAGATAAATGCATATCTGGACGGACTTTACGTAATTTGGCAATTTTATCAATGTAGACATCAATGGTGTGGTTACGCTTCATGGCTTGCAATACATCGTTTGAACCACTTTGTACTGGCAGATGTAAATGTGAAACCATTTGTGGTAAATCACGATAGCATTGAATTAAATCATCAGAAAATTCAAGCGGATGAGAAGTCGTATAGCGTAAACGTCCAATACCCGGAATTTCTGCAACTAAACGCAGTAGTTCAGGGAAAGTGCAAATTTCACCTTCAAACGTTTCACCACGATAGCCATTCACGTTTTGACCAAGCAAGCTGATTTCACGCACGCCTTTCTCAGCCAGCCCTGCAATTTCTGCCAATACATCATCGAGTGGACGGGAAACCTCTTCGCCACGGGTATAAGGCACCACACAGAATGAGCAATACTTTGAGCAACCTTCCATGATTGAAACGAATGCTTTAAAGCCTTCCACACGTGGCTCAGGCAGAAAGTCGAACTTTTCAATGTCTGGGAAAGAAATATCAACCAGCTTGATTTTTTCTTTCTTTGGCTTTTCAACTTGAGCTTGATGTTGATCCAACATTTGTGGCAAACGATGCAAGGTTTGTGGACCAAATACCATATCGACGTATGGTGCACGTTTTTGAATGTTGTCACCTTCCTGAGAGGCAACACAGCCACCGACACCAATCACCAGATCAGGATTCTGTTCTTTGAGTTTACGCCAACGACCTAAGCCACTGAACACTTTTTCTTGTGCTTTTTCGCGAATTGAGCAGGTGTTCATGAGCAGAATGTCTGCATCATTTGGATTGTCAGTGAGCACATAACCATGTGAATCACCCAATAAGTCTGCCATACGATGACTGTCATACTCATTCATTTGACACCCTTGCGTTTCAATATATAGCTTTTTAATTGAAACATCAGTGGTGTGCGTTGGCTGGGTAACAGTGTTTTCTGAAGCAGCTTTTACAGCACTTGGAATGAATGTTTGAACCGTCATGCAGGCTCCTAAACAAGGTGGATTTAAACAAACCGCGGATTATAGCAGTATTTTTACAAGAACGCAGAGAATAAAAAACTGACAAAAATGGACAGTTTATGAATAAAATTGGATGAATTTTAATGAATATGAATCAGTAAGTTACATAACACAACAATAGTTGGAACTTAGACTTATTACACTATAATGGCGGGCAAAATTGAGCAAACGTATTGATGAAGATGAATAAACATCCCCAATTTATAACAATGGTTAGCAATAAAGTGAATAATAAGAAAAGCTTCCGTCGACTTGTTGCGATGGGAGGCGTGGTGATCTGCTCATCTGTATATGCTCTAGACGAACAATTTAATGATGCTCTACGTGCCGCAAGTTCTGGCAACGTTGCATTGCTCGATCAATATCAATATGAAATGCAAAATGATATATTAGGCTATTACCCTGAGTATTGGAAATTGAATACCAACTTAGGGCTACAACCTGCTTCTTCAATTATCGCTTTTGCGCAACGTTATCCTCAATCAGCGATGGCTGAAAAATTAGCAGCAGATTATGTCGAAGAAAAAGTAAAACAAGCCAGTTTTAATGAAGCAAAACCCGTGCTCAGCTATGTCACTAATCCTGACCAAGAAGAGAGTTGTGCGGTTGCACAAGTCCGTGCCAAAACGGGTGATAGTCTGGTTTTTGCTGAATATAAAGATATTTGGTTAACAATAAGTACACAGCCTGAATCGTGTAATGGTTTAGGGCGACTGATGTTATCTAGTCCTCTGATGACTGCTCAGGATCGTCAACAACGACTTTGGGGACAACTGCGAGCAGGTCAATCTGGTTTAGCGATTGCGACCGCCCAAACTATAGGTCTGGATTTGTCCTTGGCTCAGTTGAATCAGATCCAAGCCAATCCATTGGCATATTTATGGAATGCTCCTAAAGCCAGCGATGCTGATTATGCATATTTAATTTTTGCATTGGGACGTGTCGCAGACAGTGATTTCACCAATGCTTTAGGAAATATTCAGCGTGTTGCACAAGATACTCCTCAATCTGTACAAAAATATTTATATCGTACGATAGGCTATGTGGGGGGGACGACGGTCATGAAGAATGGCTTTAACCGAGAAGTGTTAAATGCCTATGATCAAAGTTATGGTTACCCGTTTAGTCCAGAAGAAGCCGAAATTTATGCACGTCAAGCAATTCGTTTTGGTGCTTGGGAAAGTTTAATTCGTGCAATTGATGCCATGTCAATCACGCAGAAACAAGAAGATCGTTGGCAGTACTGGCTTGCTCGTGCTTCTGAACAGCGCTCAGATGCTGCTTCAAAGCAAGCTGCTCAACAGATTTATCGTAAGCTGGCACAAGCTGGGGATGACTACCATAATTTGCTAGCCAAAGATCGTTTAGGCGAACGTTATAATCATCAGCCTTATAACGAGCAACCAAGTTCACAAGATATTCAACGTTTAAACCAAAATATCCACTTTAAACGTGCATTTGCGTTAAAAAATATTGATGCACCAGCAAATTACATTAATCGCGAATGGAATTGGGCAGTCCGCCAAGCGTATTTGCAGCATGATGATGGTTTACTTTTAGCTGCCGCTAAGCAAGCGTATGATATTGGTTGGTATGACCGAGCAATCTATGCCGCAGACCGTACAACCTCGCGCCATAATGATACTTATCGTTATACAACACCACACCGTAGTAATGTCACGAGTCACAGTTACAATGCTGGTATTGATCCAGCTTGGGCATATGGTTTAATGCGCCAAGAAAGTCGGTTTGTTACATCCGCACGTTCACATGTGGGTGCAGGTGGTTTAATGCAAATTATGCCGAATACTGCAAAGTTAGTTGCACGCCAAATGGGTGAAACTTATAACCCAGCGGCTCTAAGTGAAATGAATATCAATATTCGTTATGGGACATACTATCTGTCAATGATTCAAAGCCAACTGAGTGGCAATGCTGTATTAGCAACAGCAGGTTACAATGCTGGCCCAAATCGTGCAAAACGATGGCAGCCAGATTTTCAAACCATGGCGGCTGATCAATACACAGAAACGATTCCATTGTTGGAAACACGTGATTACGTCAAACATGTGATGACCAATGCGACGCATTATGGTGTTGTGTTAGGGCTAGGCGCGCAATCCTTAGAAAAAAGGATGGGGACAATACCTGTGCGCAGTGAACCTTAAAGAAACAAAGACATTTAATTTGAAACAATGAAGTTTTTATATTTGATGAAATTTATGAATTTATTCAAGGGACGGTTAGTTCGATCATTGCAGATCTTGATCTGTTACTTGGTCATGTCACTTGCTGCGCCGTTACATGCTGCAGAGAACCCTGATATTTCGGGTTATGTGATGCATGTTCAAATGACTCCTGCAGCTTGTTCCTTTGATTCATCAAGACAAAAACAGCGTAAATGTTTAGAAGGTTATTCTCTTACTATCGCAAGCTTATTGCCAGAAGTTCCTTTAAATCGGGATTGTTCCACTAAAACTTCTGCGAAATTATCTCCCTTGCAAGCTAAAGTTGTGGCGCGTGTAATGCCCGATGAAAATGCACGTGTGCAACTCTGGCAAAATGTTGGAGGGTGTATGTCGATGAATGCCAGTCAATATTTTAGAACGATTATTAATTTTGCTGAGCGCTTAAAAGTACCTGCTGATTTAACGAGTCCGAATACCATTGAAGTGCAAAAAGAAAACCTTCGACAACAATTTATGAAATTAAACCCGTCATTACCTCCTACAGGAATTCGCTTTACCTGTCAGTCTTCAAAATTTGATTCCATTTTGACTGAGATTCGGGTGTGTTATCAAAAAAATGGGCAATATAAACAATGTGCAAGTCATATTGTGACGGGATGTCCAAATGAATTTACAATTAAAGGCAGTTATTAAGCTTTTTCTTCATTTAATTTGTATTTTCTATCAGACTTTTGTTGAAATCCATTCCCTTTTACATGCATCTGTGTTTGCTTTAGAGTACAATATTTGCCGTTTATGATAATTCGATTGAACCACTTTAGCGTTCAATTGTGCAAACGCATCTCATTGGAGAATATCACATGAAGCAACCCGTTCGTGTTGCCGTTACAGGCGCTGCAGGTCAAATTGGTTATAGCTTATTATTCCGTATCGCAAGCGGTGAAATGTTAGGTAAAGATCAACCTGTAATTTTACAATTGCTTGAAGTTCCTTTTGAGAAAGCTCAACAAGCGCTTAAAGGCGTAATGATGGAACTTGATGACTGTGCTTTCCCTTTATTGGCAGGCATGATCGGGACTGATGATCCTAAAGTTGCATTTAAAGATGCTGACTATGCTTTATTAGTTGGTTCACGTCCACGTGGTCCAGGTATGGAACGTGCTGACTTATTAAAAGTAAATGGCGAAATCTTTATTGGTCAAGGTCAAGCACTTAACGAAGTTGCTAGCCGTGACGTTAAAGTATTGGTTGTAGGTAACCCTGCAAATACCAATGCATACATCGCTATGAAATCTGCTCCAGATCTTCCAGCGAAAAACTTTACAGCAATGTTACGTCTTGACCACAACCGTGCGTTAACTCAACTTGCTCAAAAAGCGGGTGTTGCAGTTTCTGACATCGAAAATATGACAGTTTGGGGTAACCACTCTCCAACAATGTATGCTGACTACCGTTTTGCTAAAGCAAATGGCGAAAGCTTAAAAGACAAAATCAACGATGCTGCTTGGAACAAAGATGTATTCCTTCCTACAGTTGGTAAACGTGGTGCTGCGATTATCGAAGCGCGTGGTTTGTCTTCAGCTGCTTCAGCTGCGAATGCTGCAATCGATCATATGCGTGATTGGGCATTAGGTACAAATGGTCAATGGGTAACTATGGGTATTCCTTCTGACGGTTCTTATGGTATTCCAGAAGGCGTTATGTTTGGTTTCCCTGTAACAACTGAAAACGGTGAATACAAAATCGTTCAAGGTTTAGAAATCGACGAGTTCAGCCGTGAGCGTATCAACTTCACGTTAAATGAACTTGAAGAAGAACGTGCTGCAATTGCAGACATGTTGAACTAATTTATCAGTTTGATAGATTGAAAAAGCACCTTTCATAAGGTGCTTTTTTCATGCTAACTACACACAAAAAACAACAATAAAATATAGGCATCTTTCTGTATGTTAGCAGTATTACTGTTAAATTATTTCTATGAAGTAACTTGTTTGGGAGAATAACAATGTTTGAACAACAACCAACACTTGAGCTTTTATTTGAGCAGCTTGGACTGGAGGCAGATGATGCCTCAATTGAAAGTTTTATAAAAACCCATCAGCTCAGTGCTGACCAGAAATTACATGAAGCTGAGTTTTGGAGCGTAGGTCAGCGAGATTTTCTAAAAAGTCATTGGGACAAAGATGATGAATGGGCCATTGTGATTGATGAACTGAATCAACAGTTGCATGTAGACAGTACCAAATAATGATTCAGTAAAAATAAAGCTCACATCAGTGAGCTTTATTGCGTAATAGGGTGCTAAACCATTCTTCTTTGCGGACTTCACCAAAAGCAGGATGAAGCTGCAATAACTCTAAATCATGTTCTAAGCAAGATACGTATTTCGTTAGCCAATGCCGTGTTAATGCTGGTTCTTGCTTCGCAGCTGAAGCGTAAGCCAAGAAGAAATAAATCTCTAAGTGTTCTGTATATGCCAAAGGTTTAAGAATTTGCTGTGTAATTAAAGCAAAACGCTGCTCTTTGGTTATCTCAAAGTAAATCATATACGCTTTGGCTAAACATAAAGACAAATTCAAATACAAACTTAATGGCATTTCATCATATTCAATACGTGCTTGTTCAAGTAGTATGATTGCTTCCTGTAAGAAGTGTAATTGTTCCTGACGTACATGGCTGAGTACGACTAGCTGTAAACGCAGATCAGCACGCTCTAAAGCAAGTTCAGGACTATTGTTCTCTAAAAAGAGCTGGTCAGTTTCACCAATTCGTGCAATGACTTGTTTCGTCTCATTCGACATGTATTGATCCATAATCATCAGTTATGCTTAGCTATATAAGGCTGTTTTCATGAATTTAAAGGGCTTAGCCCTGATTCCAGATTGAGCCTCCACTGCGTAACCATGCAGTAATGGATAAACGTTGTTGTTTCGATAATAGAACTTCGTGTAATAAATCACTCTGGAAAATTGCAAGACGATTGGGTAGGGGCTGGATGATATGCCATTGACCATTTTTATCCTGCAAACGTAATTGACCGCCCCAATCTTCCTGCCAATCTTTATGTAGATAAAAAACGGTTGAAATCATGCGGTCATTTTTCTGTTGAGGATTATCACGATGTAAAGCATAAAATTCACCTGCGTTATAGCAGGCAAAATGTGCTTCTACTTCTTTAATCCCAAGGTAAAACGCCTGATTTAACGCTTGTGAGAACTCTTCTAAAGCTTGGATATGCTGTTGGGCAATCGGTAACTGACCATCAATCCATAGAATATGGTCACTACGGATATGACTGACAACGCCGTTTTGTACTCCTGCTGCTCTGAATTCAGCAAGATGGGTGCTGCATTCTTGTACTAGTGATTCCACATATTCAGCCGAGTAGACATCATCAATTAGAGCAAAACCAAATTCATTTAAATCATCTAAAATTTGATTTAAGTTCCATGAACTTGTGAAAGAGGTTTGTTGCATAGAACTCCAGTTCATTAGTAAGTTGATTACAGTGCAATTTTAGATGATCACATCAACGCTAAAGAATACTTTTTTCTTTCATGTTAAACTATCCTTTGAATTGAGGAATAATTGTCAACATGAATTACCGTCACCATTTCCATGCGGGTAACTTTGCCGATGTTATGAAGCATGTACTTTTGCTTCAACTGCTCGCTCGTTTAAATGCTAAAGATAAACCTTATCGATATATCGATACCCATGGTGGTGCAGGTAAATATGATTTATCTACGTCTGAAGCACAAAAATCAGGTGAGTTTTTAACGGGTATCCATCGATTGGTCAAGCTTGATGATTCGATTAAACGTAATGCACCTGAAGGCATAAAACAATATCTTAAAATTGTTGAAGATATGCGTGCAGGTTCAGGTAAAGGCGCTTATCCAGGTTCACCTTGGTTTGCGCTTGAAGGCATGCGTGATATTGATAAAGCAACTATATTTGAAATGCAGCGTGATGTGTTTCAACAATTGTATTTTAATATCCGCGATAAACGTGCGGGCTTACATGAGCGTGATTTTTATGAAGGTCTGATGGGTGTCATTCCACCTAAAGAAAAACGCGGATTGGTCATGATTGACCCACCTTACGAAATTGAGCGTAAAGACTTCCCACAATTGGTTGAAATTCTCCAAGCCGCACATAAAAAATGGCCAACAGGTGTGTTTGCAGTTTGGTATCCAATCAAAGATCGCGCCATGATTGAACGTTTTGAAAAGAAAATGTTCAAAACAGGAATTCGTCGCCAATTAATTTGTGAAATTTGTGTTTGGCCTGATGACACGCCAGTTGGCTTGAATGGATGCGGTTTACTCGTGATTAACCCCCCTTGGAAATTCTCTGAAGATGCAGACCAAGCCTTACAATGGCTATTCCCGCATTTACGTATGAGTGAAAATGGTGGTCATGCCGCTGTGCGTTGGTTGGTGGGTGAATAACCCATCTCGCCACTAAAGAAGTCAAAATATTCTCGAGGAATTGAAAATAATGACAAATTCTCTTAAACCTGATGCTGATTTAAATGAAGAAGACCATTCTTTTGATGGCATCACCTTTGAAGTAGAAGAAGAAGAACAAACGCATGAAGGGCAAAAAGTAAAACGCCGTGGTATTTATTTATGGCCTAATCTTATTACCACGGCAGCGTTGCTTTCTGGTTTTTACTCCATTATTGCGAGTATGAATGGCAACTTTAATCAGGCGATTTACGCAATCTTTTTAGCTGCATTGCTTGATGGATTAGATGGTCGAGTTGCACGCGCAATCGGTGCGCAAAGTGCATTTGGTGAGCAGTATGATTCACTTTCTGACTTATTGGCTTTTGGTGTTGCACCAGCGATTCTGATGTATAGCTGGAGTTTACATGACCTTGGACGTATCGGTTTAGCTTGTTGTTTTATTTATACCGCGTGTGCTGCATTTCGTTTAGCACGTTTTAATGTGCAAATTGGTGTGGTGGATAAGCGTTACTTTATTGGAATTGCGAGCCCATTAGCTGCTGTTACTGTGATTTCAGTGGTGTGGGTCGGTCGTGATTTCCCATTTGTTTTTGATTTAAAAGATATTGTGATTCAAGTAATCAACTCTGTTGTGATGGTTGGTGTTGGTTTACTTATGATTTCAAATATCAAATACTATTCATTTAAACAAATGGATCGTAAACGTGTACCTTTTGTTGTGATGTTGCCTGTGGTCTTGATTTTTGCGGCAATCACGTACAACATTCCAGTAGGGATCTTGATTGTATGCATTCTTTATGTACTTTCAGGCTTTGTAACGACTTTATTTGCAAAAAAGAATGAAGCAAAAATAATAACTTAGAAAAGAGAGGTTCAGTATGCCAATATTGATCAATAACAATCAATTAAAGCGGCTGAACCTCAATAAGTCAGAAGCTTTAACATTCTATCCGCCAAAAGGCTTATTTAAAATTGTTTATCAAGCTTTAATTCTGCCGAATTTACCTGAGCCCTTTTATTACTTAAATTTTATTAGTCTAATCGGTCAACCTCGCATTCCGATTTTTTATAACGCCAGTGCTATTACTACGACGGCAATTGATACTGCGACCGTTTTGGTCAGTAGTAGTGCCTCAACTGTTGGACATCTCAAAAGTTATAGTGCCAAAGAGCAGTGTCAATTGGAGCAAGACCGTTATCAGTTTTTAGATGTAGATCAAATCCAAGTTGATTTCCCAAATTATTATTTTAAGCGTGATGATGATGAGCTCGGTTGTCAACTCCAAGTGAATATTGACTCTGAAATAGAAAATTATTCAGCTTTACAATGGGGAGTTGGCGATTATTGGTATGTGCGTTGCCAATGTGAAGGGGAAATCACCTATAAAAAACAAAAGTATCAAATTGAAGCGCAGGGTATTTTAAAACATGCTAGAGCCATGTATTTGCCTTTTATAGCCTTTCATTTTTTTACCTATCAAATCATTCAGATTAATGCAGATTTGCAAATTATTTTGTCCGAACTCAGAAACCAGTGGAATAGTATTATTTTTTCTCGGATTGAAATTCAGTCGAATGAACAGCAATCTCGACTTTATGATGATCAAGTCATTTTTGATGTCAGCCGTGTTTATCCAAAAGTACAAACACCAAATGGACGAGATATGTATTTACCACGAGAATTTAGTTGGCAATATTCAGAAAAGGATGTTGTTGTCTTTCAACTAACAGCACAAAGTCGAGGTGATTATAAATTTGGTTTGGCAGCAGGTTATGTGGGCAGCTTTCACTATCAACTCTTATGGGACAATGGGAGTTATGAGGGCACGGGATACTGTGAATATATCGATTGCAGACCTTTACACTGGCAAGAAAAAAATAAAACTGAGCAAATAATCGACCAAATCGCACATTTTCAGCCTTATTTGTGTAAAAAATAATCGGTTGGTGCGATAAGTGAAATAAATTTGAATAAATCCCTTGCACCTGCCCTGAAATGGTGTAGAATGCACATCCATCGGCGGTGATGCAGATAAAAACTTGTTGAGAAACAAGGATTTGGCTAGATTAGTTAGGTTCTTGGGTTGATTGGTAGGTTTTAAAAATATCGAAATTACCTGTTGACTTTAATTTAGATTAGAGTAACATAGCCGACCTAGCTTGATGATGACGAATCATCGAGAAGATCATTAAGA
>NZ_JACAXC010000031.1:0-35339 GCF_013391535.1 Acinetobacter sp. SwsAc4 | reverse complement strand
GTTCAGATGGCTATTCTACGTTTGATTGGTTTTGGAAAAAAAGAAGAATTTAAGAAAGTGCTCGCAATTTTAAGAAAGAAAAAGCCTGATAGGACAAGGGCTCTATGAAATTTGTCGTGTACAGAGCTCAAGGCTATAAGCTGGAATAAAATACAGATTCGTCGAAAAGTTAGTTTTAAGTAGTTCTCTGTAATCAGCCATCTTTTTACTTCTATGAATCGAGGCATTATCAACAATAACAACTAATCGAAGGTTATACGTCTGTTTTACTTGTTGAGCTATTCCAGTTAAATAGGCATAAAACCAAGTGCTTGTAACTGACTCGTGTAAACAACTTGTCACCAGTTTCCCCGTTGAAAGCAAACACCCCATGACATTAACTCGTTTTAATCTTATTGCATCAACTGCATGAACATCACCTATCTTTGTCCACGCATAGCGGTTATCAGGTGTAGATGAAAACCCTGTTTCATCTACATAACCTAATATAATTTCACCACGTGCCGCTTGCTCTCGTAATTCTTCAATCTGCTGTGTTGCTTGTTCAAATGCAATCGGATCTCTTTTCTTTTAAGCTATGACGGGTACGCTTGAAGACCATACCTGAATCACGTAAAAACTTACGAATGGTTTCAACAGACACGGACACCTCGTATTCTTCATGTAGTTTGACTCGGATTTGTTCTGCATTTATTATCCCGAGTTTATTTCTTAATAAACTTAGAAATGCAAAAATGTCGATTTAATGATTCAAACCAATAAAGGGACAATTAAACGCCCTGTATATACGCCTACTCAACAGTCAACGCTTTATCAAAATTTTGCGCGTTTAATTGAAACTTTACCAAGAAGCTAATTTTTAATAAATGTGAATTAGTTTAAATTCATATTATAGAGTTATAAATCACCTTATAAGTACTGTATTTTATTTAAATTAATTTACTTAATTCATATATTTAACTAAAAAATAATGGATGAACTGTAAATTTAAGAATCAATTAAATAAATAATATTATTTTTTCTATGATGTTTATTTAATACCATGTAAAATTCGTGCCAAAATTGCATGATGGAATGCAAATAATGCTCAGCTCATATTAGCAGAGAGCGAATGCGAGGCTTGTATGTCAAAAAAAGAAGATATTATTAACACAGCATTAAAACTTTTTAACTCGCATAGCTACAATTCGATTGGGGTTGATCGAATTATTAGTGAGTCAGGCGTTGCAAAAATGACATTCTATAAATATTTTCCATCGAAGGAAAAGCTTATTGAGGAATGTTTACTTCAACGTAATATTAACCTTCAAATCTCATTGAATGAAACATTAGCTCAATGTGATCAATCAAATTATTTAGAGCAAATTGAATCGATATTCAAATGGTACAATGCCTGGTTCCAAAGCGAAGACTTTAACGGCTGTATGTTCCAAAAAGCACTTGAAGAAGTGATTAAAATTTACCCTTCGACTCTTGAACCTGCGACACAATATAAAATATGGCTAACGGCCTTGATCCAAAACTTACTGACTCATTTAGATATTCGAAGCCCGACACATTTAGCTACATTAATCGTAAGTATTTTAGATGGAATCACCATCCAAGCGCATGTAAATAAAAACTCTGTTGAAATGAGTGAGTATTGGACTCGCGTAGAACATTTAATTAATTTTGAAAAGCAAATAACATCATAAAATTCTTAGAAAGCTGAGTTAAAACAAATAATATGAAATTGAAAGTATAAAAAATAAAGCGTGATTTATAGTTATTATTGTGGCTCACGCTTGCGTCTGAGTTGGAAAAAGAATAATAAAAAATATTACCCTCTGGCGGTCGTACAAATTGCACATCCCGATCCTTCTTATTAAGACAGATCTTTCTGCCTTGTTCTTTATTATATACATTTTTCCTGAAAGTACAAATAAAATTTTTATATTTATTAATTAAATTAATTACATAATTTTATTATTTATAAAATTTTAACAATTTCTAACATTGCTAAAAATATCTAAACTCTCAAATAAAGTCTAAGCGTTATTAATGAGAAATATAAGTTTCACTGATATAGATATTCACAAAAAACCATTGTATTTTTCAAGTTTTAATACATTTTTATGTTTTTCTCACCTTATACTAAGTTCGGCTTGAATGTAGCGAGAAAAGTATGCAAAAGGATATAGAGATCAACGTGATGAGAGAGTCTGCAAGCTCTATTGTCAATGTACTTAAGTCTTTGGCAAACACAGATCGCTTAATTATTTTATGTCATTTAGCCAAACAAGAATTAAATGTGTCTCAAATTGAAGAAGCTACTCATATCCTACAACCTACCCTGTCACAACAGCTTATGATGTTAAGAAAAAGTAATGTAGTTTCTACACGTCGGGATGGAAAGCAAATCTTTTATTCAATTAGTGACCCTAAGTTACGGGTTGTTTTAACAACGCTTTATGAAAATTATTGTCCTAATATCTGAATTTTACTAAAGAAAAATTATTAGAGAATTATTGAAATTCTTAATTCTCTAAAAAAGGTTAAATTTTAAGTTCTCTTTCGCCCTTTGCTCAAAATTCTGTTGAAAATATTCAGTTTGATACAGCGGTTCTGTCTGATAAAAATGTGCTAGTACTTGTTTTCTTTTAATCAAATAAATATCTGGATATACCCAAGCATATTCCTGCTGAATCTGCTGTTCATATTCCGTAAAACGCTCAGGTGAAGCTGCTAAAATAGCCAAATCAATATCCAGTAAAAACTGTAAATCTAGTTCATTCGTTGCTTCATGCTTTTGCGTGACAAGAATCCATCGCTTAATCTTTTGAACAATATCAAATGATAAATCTTGAGCCAAATACTGCTCGAACAGCTCAGCACTTTTAAGTTCATTATCTTTGGCTTGTGGGTCATAAACTGCATCATGGAACCAGAGCGCCAATGCTACAGCATCCGCATCAATTAAATCAGCTCGAATCGAGCCAACTAGAACTAGACATTCATACAAATGTTGCAGCGTATGATAAGCCCGCTGCTTTTCACTGTAGGCAGCAATCAACTTATTAAAAACTTTCTGCGGCTCTGAAAAATGATAATGCTGATGCAGCTCAAACCATGATTTTTCTAATGTAGATAAATACTGCAGCATTGCTCATCCTCATTGGATTTCTTTATTCAGCCACTTTGCCAGTAATTCAGCATCTTTACGTTCTAGAAAAAGCTGATACAAGGTACAGGAGCCAAACTCATGTTTTAGTTCTTGCTGGCGTACAGGGTGATTACCAAATCGAAAACGTCTGGTTCCATCACGATCTAAAGGTAGCGCATATACCCCATAACTCCGCGGTTCTGTCAATTGCCCTTTAATCCGGACTTGATCAGACGATATCGCGTGTTTTAATAAATGTTCTTTGGTTAACATCCCACCCTGCTCAAGGTAAATCTAAGCTGCGTGTTGCTCATCTCGCTTAAAGACCAACTCTTTATCCGATGAACTTTCAGCATCAAAGTAATACCCTTCACTATCAAATGCTTTTAATTGTTCTACTTGGCTTAATTTATTTTCAATCAAGTATCTTGCCATTAGACCACGCGCTTTTTTCGCATAGAAACTAATGACTTTATATTTCCCGTTCTTCTGATCCAAGAATACAGGCTTGATAATTTCAGCCCGAATTTTCTTTTCATTCACAGATTTATAATATTCGTCAGAGGCTAAATTTACCAATAATTTTGCATCAATTTCAGCTAAATCTCGGTTAATTTGATCAGTGATAATGCTGCCCCAAAACTCATATAAATTATTTCCACGGCTATTCTTTAATTTAGTACCCATTTCTAAACGATACGGCATCATCAAATCCAATGGGCGTAACAAACCATAAAGACCAGACAACATGCGCAAATGCTGTTGGGCAAAATCAATATCATGATCTTTTAAGTGATAAGCATCTAGACCTGTATACACGTCACCTTTAAATGCAAATAAAGCTTGGCGTGCATTAGAAAAATTAAATTCCGCATTCCAATCACGAAAACGCTCTACATTTAAATTGGCGATTTTTTCACTCACGGTCATTAACGATGCAATTTCTGTTGCCGAGAGTTTGCGACATACATCTATCAATTGTTGAGATTGCGCCAACAAACGAGGCTGAGTATATGTATTAGTCGGTAATGTAGTTTCATAATCTAGTGTTTTCGCTGGAGAAATTAAAGCAAGCATAATCAATCAGAATAAATTTATCTTGGTGAAACTATATCAGTTGATAATTTTTAATGCCAATTCGTGTTCTCGTTCAGTTTTATCGGTAAAATAGTGGATTCTTCCATTATCCATTGCGTATCTTATGTCTGAGCAAGTATTCATCCAAGGTCCTGTTGGTCAAATTGAAATGTTTGTAGATCAACCCCAAGGTGAAATCACAGGTTTTGCTGTCGTCTGCCATCCGCACCCTTTGCAAGGTGGTACACCGCATCATAAAGTTCCTGTACTACTGGCTCAGATTTTTAATGAGATGGGATGCGTGGTTTACCGTCCTAGCTTCCGTGGCTTAGCTGGCAGTGAAGGTACACATGATCAAGGTCATGGTGAAACAGATGACATTATGGCAGTGATTGAATATGCCCGTGAGAAGCATGCAGGTTTAACCTTCTATGCAGGTGGTTTTAGCTTTGGTTCACATGTACTGGCAAAATGCCAAGCACAACTCAGCGAAGAATTACGTCCGAAGCAATTAGTGTTATGTGGCTTGCCAACAGGCTCAGTGATTGACTTACGCCACTACACAACCCCAGCAATTGATGGCAATATCTTATTTGTACATGGCGAACAAGATGAGATCACCTTGCTTTCAGATATGATTGCTTGGGCAAAACCACAAAAACATCCGATCACGATTTTGCCAGGTGCAAACCATTTCTTTACTGGCTATCTAAAACAGTTACGCCAAGTGATTGCTCGCTTTTTAAAACTGTAGACTTAAATAGAAAAACAGGACATTGACAGTGAAAAAGGATTTTTACATCACCAATCTAAAAAAAACACTTTATATTGCACATGAATTGCACAAACGAGGATTTGAATCTTTATATGTTGAACCCTCTCTATCTCCTTCTGGTTGTTATTGGAGATGTTCTTTTTTGAATAGCCATAAAAATGCATCTACCATTATTATTTCTAGCTGGATTCAAAAAAATAGAGATATCCGCAAAACAGAAATCACTCAAGATATTACTGAACTGACTGAGCTATTTATTCAACAACATCAAGAGTTTTTAAACCAATGCAAAAATAAGAATTCTGCCTATATTGAGTGGTATCAAAATATGCTTAATTGTTTAACTATTGAAGAGCTGCCTTATGCCTATTCAGATTTCCACCATGAAAGCAATTATTGGATGACAACAAAAGATCAAAAAATACCCATTTTCAAATAATAAAATCAAATATTAACCATTGAAACATATAATAAAATATTCATTCGACTACTAAAAGAAATACTCCTAACGCCCCATTTCTGCTTTATCAATATCGATAAAATGAGCATTTGGATTTTTTAATAATGAAATTAAATAAAAAACAGGGACTTTTTTAAAGCAAACAATTGAATATTGGCAACAACAAGGCACGATTACGCCCGATGTTGCCAATGATTTAAATCAAAGTTCTTCGATTCGACCTTTTGACTGGGAACGTTTGGAAAAATACTCATTCTGGATTTTCATGATTTACGCCGTGATTGCGATTGCTGCAATGACAGCCGATAAGTTCTTAATGGAACTGATCGAAAAAATCTTTATTGACTCTAAAATCATCCCTTGTCTGATTTTTGCTGCAGTTGCGCTGGCCAATGTAGGCCAACACTACGGTAAGCCTGTGCTATTCATAATTAACACACCGCAAATGTATAAACACGGCTTTGAGTTTTATCAAGCAGAAAATGGTGTTTGGCTAACAATACATGTACCAACACAATATTTATCACTGATTGATCAGACCAAGACAGGATGATCGGTCTGATCTCAGGATTAATTCGTTACTTCACACTTTCCAGTGCAGTCACCAGTAACTTCCAGCATTTATCTACAGTATCTATTTTCACACGCTCACCTGGTGCATGCGCCCCTTGAATATCAGGGCCAAACGACACCATCTGTAAATCAGGATAATGTTCCGCAATAATGCCACACTCCAAACCTGCATGAATGACTTTTAGATTAGGTTCAATATCAAATGCAGATTGATAAGCCTGTTGTAAACACTTTAATGCAGCCGATTCTGGATTCGGTGTCCAACCTGATACTAAAGGCGTTAATTCAGATTGAATTTCAAAACTGGCAAAGTGCTGTTGAATCTTTTGAGCAAATGCTACTGCTTCTTGATTCACCATCGAACGAACCATAATTAAGGTTTTCGCTTCATCTTTGGTCAATTTGACCACACCAATATTATTCGAAGTCTCAACCACATCAGCTAAAGCGCTACTCCACTGGGCAATCCCGTATGGACAACTTGCCAATGCTTGCAACCAAGCTTGCTGTTGCTGCAATGTAATAACTTCATTTATCGGGTTAGCATTTTGCTGTAAGCTGATCTGTAGCTGATCATCAATGTTCTGTAACTTTTGTTGCCATTCAGTTTGTGCCACAGCAACGGCATTTTCCAACGCGGGTAATTGCTCTGCTTTAATTGCAATAGTTGCCACAGCTTCACGCGGGATGGCATTGCGTGCCGATCCACCGACAAACTCAACCAGTCGGCCATTGGATGGTGCCAAATAATCATTGAGCAAATGGGCTAGAATGACATTGGCATTCCCACGACCTAAATGAATATCAACCCCAGAGTGACCACCTTTCAAAGCTGATACCAGTAAATCTACAAAGATTAAATCACTTGGTGCTGTTTCATATTCAAGTGTCTTTCCCACTTCTAGGTCAATACTGCCTGCACAGCCAAGATACAGCTCACCCCATTCTTCGGTATCAATATTGAAAAGCCACTGTCCAGCTAACACGCCTGACTCAAGCAAACGAGCACCACTCATTCCTGCTTCTTCATCAATGGTCAACAGGACTTCAATCGGCCCATGAGCAATATCATTTGATTCTAATATCGCCATTGCAAGTGCAACGCCAATGCCATTATCTGCACCAAGCGTGGTATTTTCAGCAATCAGCCAACCATCTTTTAAGACTGGTTGAATTGGATCTTTAAAAAAATCATGCTGGGTACCACGATTGGCTTGTGTCACCATATCCAGATGACCTTGCAAAATCACACCAGCAGCCTATTCTTTACCCGTACTTGCCGCTTTTCGAATAATTAGGTTACCAATGTTATCGACATAGGTTTCCAAATTGCGCTGTTCTGCCCAATCTTTTAAATGCTGTCTTAACCGTTGTTCATGTTTAGATGGTCGAGGAATTGTACATAAGGTCTCAAAATGCCGCCAAACTACTTGTGGAGATAATTTAGAAAAATCGACCTGTATCATGCACCAATACTCTCAAATAAAGTGTTTAAACAAATATACACCATACACCTAAATGGCCATGCTTAAATCACTTTATTTAAGATTTTATTGGCAAAATCGTCTTAGCTTTTCCATACAAATTGAGAAAAGCTATGCTCTGCTTTTAAGCTATTTTCTACGGCTTGAGCCAACTGTCGGATAATACTTTGCGTTTCGATTCGTTCAAAATTAGATATGTACATGGCCAAACTCATCATTCTCATTATTTATACGTTTTATGTTTGCACCTAACAACTTATTTTTATGTATAAACAAATAAAAAATGCAGCATTTAGCTATTCTAAATACTGCATTTCTCAATTCGTTTACTGATTTACGACTTGTAAATCTAAACCTGCTGAGTTTGCTAGCTCAGTAAAGGTTGGAAAACTAGTTGCAACCGTTTCTGTACCATGAATCGTGATGTTACCTGAAGTACGTAAACCTGCGATACTGAAACTCATGGCAATACGATGGTCATGGTGAGATTCAATTTCACCGCCAGCAAAGATTGCCGACCAGTCACCTGACTTGCCTTTACCTTCAATGATGATGCCATCTTCTGTTGGCGTACAATCAATGCCCATGATTTTCAAGCCATCTGCCATCACTTGAATACGGTCAGACTCTTTGACACGAAGTTCAGCTGCACCCGTTAATACGGTTTGACCTTCTGCACATGCAGCAGCAATGAATAATGCTGGGAATTCATCAATTGCTAAAGGTACTTGATCTTCAGGCATATGAATGCCCTTCAATGTTCTTGAACCTTTGATATGAATATCTGCAATCGGTTCACCGCCTGCAATACGTTCATTCTCAACAGTCAGATCAGCGCCCATTTGCTTCAGAATTTCGATCACGCCTGTACGGGTTGGGTTGATGCCCACTGCTTCAAGGACAACATCTGCACCTTCTGTAATAGCCGCACCCACCATAAAGAATGCCGCAGATGAAATATCAGAAGGCACTTGAATATCTGTACCAACTAATTTACCACCACCCACAAGCGAGATTTTATTTCCTTCAGTTTTAACATCATAACCGAAAGCACGCAGCATACGTTCAGTATGATCACGGGTCGGTTCAGGTTCCGTCACTGAAGTTTCACCAGCAGCCCATAAGCCTGCCAATAAAATTCCTGATTTCACCTGAGCTGATGCCATTGGTAAATCGTATTGAATCCCTTTAAGGGCTTGACTACCCGTGATACTCACTGGTGGCGTACCTTTTTCACCTGTGGTTTGGATTTGTGCACCCATTTCACGAAGTGGCTTAGCAATACGCTCCATTGGACGTTTCGACAATGACGCATCACCTGTCATCACCGAGTCAAATTTTTGTGCAGACAACATACCTGATAGCAAACGCATACTAGTACCAGAGTTACCCATATACAACGCACTCGCTGGTGCTTTTAAGCCTTGCATACCCACGCCATGAATCGTGACTTCACCATTCTTAGGCCCTTCAATGCTCACGCCCATATCACGGAAAGCCTGCAAAGTTGCAAGTGCATCTTCACCTTCCAAGAAGCCTGTAACATGCGTTGTGCCTTCAGCAATCGCACCAAACATGATTGAGCGATGTGACACAGACTTGTCACCCGGTACGGTGAATTTACCTGTAAATGTTTTCTTTCCCGGTAAAATGGTAAATTGCTGTGTCACCTTGTTTTTCTCCATCAAAGGTTTTTTGGCCAACATATGGTTAAAGTGCTGACGTGCTGCTTGGGCATGCCCGAGCAGTCCCATCAACGCTTGCGAATCTTCCTGTGCAATCAATTTCTTTAAAATCGACAATTGCTGTTCAAAGCCATCAACAGCATTTAAAATTGCCGTTTTATTGGCAAAGAAAATGTCATGCCACATCTGTGGGTCACTAGCCGCAATACGCGAGAAGTCACGAAAACCTCCAGCAGCATAGCGGAAAATATCTAAATTATCTTCACGATTTGCCAGTTGCTCAACCAGATTGAATGCCATCAAATGCGGTAAATGACTGGTATGTGCCAACACTTCATCGTGCTTAGTGACATCCATGCAAATCACTTCTGCTTTTGCCGCAGACCAAAGTTGAATCAGTTTTTCAACCGCCCAATCGGCAGTGGTCGGAAGTGGTGTCAAGATCACTTTATGATTGACGAATAAATCAACTTTACCCGCATGTACACCTGTATGTTCTGCACCCGCAATCGGATGACCCGGCACAAAACCGACTGGTAAATTTTCACCAAATACTGCTTTTGCAGCATCAACCACATTGCCTTTGGTACTGCCCACATCGGTAATAATGGCATTGTCTGCAAGATAAGGCTTAATCTGCTCAAGTACTTTTTGCGTCGCTCTGACAGGTAAGGCTAAAACAATTAAATCGGCATCCCGAACTGCTTCTTCAGGCGTTGCATAACCGTGTTGAATAAGACCGAGTGCCTTGGCATCTTCTAATGTTTTTTTTGAGCGTGTTGAAGCCACAATTTGAGCTGCAAGTTGTTCTGCCACAATCACACGAGCAAGACTCGACCCAATCAGCCCAAGCCCAATAAATGCAACTTTATTAAATAATGGTTGAGACATAAAACATTTTGCCTATCTGAAAATCTCCCTAACCTCTCTTTTAAAAAAAGATCGGAAAGTATCTCCCTTTAAAAAGGGAGACTGAAACGGATTTAAAATAAATTGAACTATAAAACAGCGATAGGATATGAACCCAAAACTCGCAATTCTTTTACATTAGGTCGAATTTCATCTAATGCTGCAGCTACATTTTCTTGATCAATATGCCCTTCCAAATCAATGAAGAAAACATAAGCCCATTTCTCAGGAAGCGCTGGACGAGTTTCAATACTAGTCAAACTAATTTTATGTTTGGCAAATGGCGCAAGGATTTCCAATAAAGCACCCGCACGATCATGTGCAGAGATTAGTAAAGACGTTTTATCATTACCACTTTGAGGAATCTTTTCACGACCAATCACAAGGAAACGAGTGGTATTTTCAGGGTTATCTTCGATATTGCTATGTAAAATCTCAAGATTGTACATGCTTGCTGCAATATCAGATGCAATCGCAGCAGAATGCCATTCATTACGAATACGGCGTGCTGCTTCAGCATTTGAATTCAGTGCAACACGCTCTACGCCCGGATAATGCGCATCTAACCATTTACGGCATTGTGCCAAGGTTTGTTGATGTGCATAAATCTGCTTAATGCTGTCTTTACGGGTATTTTCAGATACAAGGAATTGATGATGAATACGTAGTTCAACTTCACCAATCACATTGACTGTCGACGATTTGAAGCAATCGAGAGTATGGTTCACAATCCCTTCTGATGAGTTCTCTACGGGAACGACACCATAATGTGCGCTGCCTGCTTCAACTTCACGGAACACTTCATCAATCGTTGGCAATGGACGTACAACGGCATCTTTACCAAAATGCTTTAACACAGCCGAGTGGGTATAAGTGCCTTCAGGCCCAAGGAATGCAATACTTTGTGGTGCTTCAAGTGCCAAACATGCTGACATAATTTCACGGAACAAACGCGCCATGGTTGCATCAGATAAAGGACCTTGGTTACGCTCCATGACTTTACGTAACACCTGAGCTTCACGTTCTGGACGATAAAACAGCGGATTTTCTTCGGATGCAAACTTCGCTTTGGCTACCGCTTCTGCAAGCGTTGCACGGCGATTAAGTAACTCTTGGATTTGTTGATCAACACTATCAATATCGTTACGAATTTGTTCTAAATTAAGTGAATTCGATGTGTTTTGTCCATCGTTTACCATTGGAATGCAGCCTCAGCAAAATCATCTATAAGAATGGATTACAATTCATCTGTGAATTGATTATCCGAGCTAGTATAACAACACTTTAAACTATTAAACACGCTGAGTTTTAACTCTTTTTATTACCAAACTTTATTGATAATGGTTTTCATTATATATTGCTAGCAAAATTTTAATGTTCGCAAATAAATTATGATTAAACAATTTGGTATTTTGACTTTTTCTCTGCTCATTGGCACAACATTGTCTTTTGCACAACCAATGCTGATGACCACAGTGGGTACACATGAACATGGTCGAAGTCCAACACCAGACGCTGAATCCTTGCAGAAGCAGAATAACTTCTATCAAAACTTTAATCAGCAACGTTCAAAGCATTTCTTGTTCTGGAATTACCAACATCCAGCAGAGCAGCATTTAACTAATCTCTATACCAGTTTACCAAAAGCGATTATGTTGGCAGGTTGTATAGATCATAAAAGTTGTTCCGCATTATTTGATAATCCAGTCACTCCTTGATCTTAAAAACATCACTCCAAATAAAAAGACTGAATCAAATTTATTGATTCAGTCTGAAATCATTTGCTAAATAGAGATGATTTTTGTGCTTAAGACTTACCAATCAATCCACGTGCAACGATTTCTTTCATAATTTCGTTGGTACCACCATAAATACGTTGGATACGCGCATCAACGAAGAAACGTGAAATTGGATATTCTGTCATATAGCCATAGCCACCAAATAATTGAAGTAAATTATCGGCTACTTTCATTTGCATATCGGTACTAAAGCTCTTTAATGCCGCTGCGGTTTCTACATCCAATTTGCCTTCATTATACAAAGCAACGTTTTGGTTATAGAAAGCTGCTGTTGCTAATTCATCAATTTTTGCTTGAGCTAAGACAAAACGTGTGTTCTGGAAGTTAGCAATCGCCTGACCAAATGCCTGACGCTCTTTCACATATTGGGTCGCAAGATCAATTGAGCCACGAATTGCTCCCAAAGAGGTCGCTGCGATTGCAGTACGCTCACGTGGTAATTCCTGCATCAAGTAAGCAAAACCTGAACCTGCTTTGCCCAATAACTGGTCTTTAGGTACTTTTACATTATCAAAGAAAAGTTCAGAGGTATCTTGTGAATGCAGACCAATTTTGTCTAAGTTCGTGCCCTTTTTAAAGCCTTCCAAATGTGTATCAACCAATAATAAAGACACACCTTTAGCACGTGCTTGTGGATCAGTTTTGACTGCTAGAACAACAACGTCAGCATGCTGACCATTTGAAATAAAGGTTTTTGAACCGTTTAACACATAATGATCATCTTGCAAAATTGCATTAGTACGCATTGCCTGTAAATCAGAACCAGCTCCTGGCTCAGTCATACCAATCGCACCAACAACTTCGCCAGAAACCATTTTTGGCAACCAGTACTGCTTTTGTTCTTCAGTTCCGATATGTTGAATATACGGTGCCGCAATTTCAGAATGACAAGAAATCGCTGTTGATAATGCGCAATAACCCGCACGTGCAGATTCTTCAACTAACATTAATGAATAATGGGTTGGTACACCATAACCACCATATTCTTCTGGTACATCTACACAGAGAAAGCCATTTTCACCCAATGAAGACCAAACTGAACGTGGCATAATGCCCTCGCGTTCCCACTGATCATAATGAGGTGCAATTTGCTCGCTCATAAAACGTTTAAAGTTATCACGGAAGAGTTCCAAATCTGCATCGTAAGCTAACATCATTATTTCCTTTCGCTTTCATTGTTTTTAAAAATTCGATTTGCAGCCATGCTAATGATTTTTAGATTGGATGTCATGTTCCGTTTACATCAAATCACTAGACTGATTCGGTCAATAATTTTGTTTGCACTCTGCATAAGCAAACGCTAATTGTTTATTGATTAGACAGCTCCTCATATTTTTTTACGCTAAATACGTCACTTTTATGTCATATTCCTTTTATTGTTGGCGAAGACTTCTCATACGATCATGAATACAAAACGAAATATTTATAAAACTGTAGAACACCCCTTTGCTCAGTATGTTCGTATCTTGGGTAAAGGGAAAACAGGTTCTCGTTCGCTCAGTTATGAAGAAGCCTATCAAGCATTTAGCATGATTTTAAAAGATGAAGTCTTGGATGTTCAGTTGGGTGCATTCTTAATGCTTTTACGTGTTAAGGAAGAATCTGTCGATGAATTGGCTGGTTTTGTTCAAGCAACACGTGATCAACTCAATTTTCAGCCACTTGATGTCAATCTTGACTGGTCATCATATGCAGGCAAGCGTAAGCACTATCCGTGGTTTTTATTGGCGGCATTAACACTAGCTCATCATGGCTATAGAATTGTGATGCACGGCGCATCGGGTCATACCATTAACCGTGTTTATACGGAACAAGTTTTACAATACTTAGGCTATTCTATTTGTGAGAATGAGCAAGATGTCCGTAAACAACTAGATCAACATAATTTTGCATTTTTGCCACTTGAAGCCATTTCACCAATTCTGAGTGAATTGATTTCACTCCGCAATGTGATGGGCTTACGTTCTCCAATCCATACGCTTGCTCGTCTAATTAATCCGTTTAACGCCAAAGCGACTTTACAGGCAATTTTCCACCCTGCTTATCGGACTTCTCATCAACACACCGCTTTTCGTTTAGGCTATCAAAATAGTGCTGTGATTAAAGGTGAAGGTGGTGAGTTTGAGCGCAATCCTGATGCCAAAACCTTAATTTGTGGGATTAAAAATGGTGAGCTATATGAACATGAGCTACCAAAATTAACACCTGACCGTAGTCCGATTGAAGAAGAACTTGATCTTGCAGTATTTAAAGCAGTTTGGCTCGGTGAGCAAAAGCATGAATATGGCGAAATGGCAGTGATCGAAACCATGGGAATCGCTTTGTATACCATGGGTGCTGTGAATAGTTATGATGAAGCAATGATTAAAGCGAAAGCGCTTTGGGACAATCGTTTTTAAACCAAAAAATAAATAAGGTGATTTTTTAAATCACCTTTTCTACAAAACTATATCTTTTTGATCCTAAAAATAAAATATATAAAGAGCAACCATTAAATTATTCGTTAAAGTAATCAGTATTTTATTTAAAGACATTACATCAATAATAGACAGCGTAATAAAAAACGATGACTTTATTAAAATCATCGCTTTAAATACTACTTGTAGAAATTAATCAAACAAACCTTATCGGCTTAAATTCAGGCTCATTTTTGTGATGATCATCATCACACTCTTCACCTTCTTCTTTCGTACCTCGGTCGATATAACCACTACGCTGTTCTTTCGGTAAATTTTCCATTTCCCATGCATAAACAGCTTGCATACAAATTTCACGTTGCTCTTTGGTCAATGCAATACCATTTGGCCATTTACCAATTTCAACAGCAGTTTTCAGACGCTCAACAATTTCAGGATTTAAAATAGCGAGCATTTGTTCAATATTCATGAGTCATCCTGTTGAAAAGATTCAAAATCTTGATTCCAGCCCAGTTTAGTACGGCAAGCCATATAAAAATCATAACCAGGTGGATGTAATAAGCTTAGTTTAAACGGATGTTTACGAATATGCACCGTATCACCTACATTTAATGCAACACTATGTTGTCCATCAGCACTCACCATCGGTAAGACACGATTTTCACGGATGGTAATCTTAATCTCACTTTGCCCACCGACAACGATTGGACGAGATGATAATGTATGTGGATGCATTGGTACGAGTGCGATCGCATCCATACTTGGATGCAAAATTGGCCCACCGCCTGAAAGCGAATAAGCGGTCGAGCCTGTTGGTGTTGAGACAATTAAACCATCACTGTGCTGACGATAGACATATTGCCCATCAATACTCAGCTCAAAATCAATCATATGAACCGATTTACCTGAGTGTAACACCACATCATTCAGGGCAATTGCATCATAAATGGTTTCGTTATTGGTGCGAACTTCCATTTCTAGCAAGAAACGTCGATCGAGTTGAAATTGACCTTGTAGTACCTGATCCAGTTTAAAAATTGCTTCTGCCGGCTTAATATCAGTTAAGAATCCGAGTCGACCACGGTTAATCCCAATAACAGGTGTATTGTATCGGACTAAAGCACGTGCCGCATGAAGTAAAGAACCGTCGCCACCTACAACGATCACCAAATCCACCACTTCACCTAATAAATTACGGCTCACGGTTTGACCATAACTATAGGGTACGAGTTTGGCTGTTTCCTGATCAAAAACGGGATTTAAGCCTAAAGTGATCAAATGATCATGGATTAAACATAACGTTTCTACTACAGAATTCTTATCTGGTCGCCCAATTAGACCAATATTTCGAAAGGATTTATGTGAAATTTGCACGAATAACTCAGCTCCACCGCGACTATTGACTATCATATCATTAACAATCAAATTTTCGTTGATGATTGATTAAAAAGTATAAAAATGTCCATTCGTTGTTTTTTTATACGATTAATATCAACACCTTCTGAAAGTTTTTATTGCATGTTGCTATTTATTCACAGTTTTATGATTGCAAAATGACAATAAGCTATCGCATCATTACTCACATTGTTTCGGTTTTAACGCAAGTCTATGAAGTGTGAACGTGGTATTGGTTTTCTAGCACTAATTTTTTCAATTTTAGTGATTGGTGTGTTTATTGCCTTTAGTATCTATCTGATCCGTCTAGATAATATTATTCGCTATAAATTTGAAGGTCAGCGTTGGGATATTCCTGCCAAGGTATTTGCTCGTCCATTAGAAATCTATGCGAATGCACCCATTACTCAAGATAATTTTGTCCAAGAATTAAAATTACTGGGCTATAAAAATACCACGAACTATGAAAAGTCAGGAAGTTACATTATTCAAGGCAACCAAATGTATGTTCATACACGTGGTTTTGACTATGGTGATAGTAATGAACCTGAACAGGTGCTTGAGATTGCTTTCAATCAAGGTCAAGTCGGTGAAATTCGTTCCACTAAACCTTCGAGCACAGGCATTGCTCGTTTAGAACCCCTATTAATTGGTGGTATCTATCCACAACATAATGAAGACCGTGTCCTCATTAAGCTAAATAAAGTACCAAAAACACTAATTGAAGCATTGATCTCAACAGAAGACCGAAATTTTTATCACCATCATGGTGTTTCTATTCGAGGTACAGCACGTGCCTTAGTCAGTAATGCAACCGGTGGTCGACGTCAAGGTGGCTCGACATTAACCCAACAATTAGTTAAAAATTTCTATCTTTCACCAGAAAAAACGCTCAAACGTAAAGTCAATGAAGCGCTTATGGCGTTGTTGATTGAGCTACATTACAGCAAAGATGAAATTCTAGAGGCCTATTTAAATGAAGTAAATTTAGGTCAAAATGGTAATTACTCAATTAACGGTTATGGCTTAGCTTCACAATTCTATTTTGGTTTACCTCTGAGTGAATTGAATATTTCCCAACAAGCCTTTTTGGTTGGTTTAGTACAGGGTCCAACTTTATATAATCCTTGGCGTAATCCTGAAGCGGCTAAAAAGCGCCGTGATGTTGTATTAAACAATATGATGGTGATGGGCTATTTATCTGAAACAGAATATCAAGATGAAATCTCACGTCCTTTAAATATTGTGAGTAAACCAACTTTAGGGCCTGCAAAATTCCCAGATTTCCTTGATATCGTACGTCGCCAATTACGTACAGAATATCAAGAAAGTGATATTACCAATCAAGGCCTGAAAATTTTCACAACGCTTGACCCGATTGCACAGACCCAAGTTCAAAATGCTTTTAAAGACTCTGTTGAACGTTTAGCAAAAGCAAATCCAGCACGTTTGAAAAACTTACAAGGTGCTGTGCTTGTAGCCCATCCTGAGAATGGTGAATTGGTTGCTGCTGTTGGTTCAACCCAAGATTTTACTGGCTTTAACCGTACACTAGATGCTAAACGTCAAGTCGGTTCGTTGTTAAAACCAATTATTTATCTAAATGCGATCGAATCTGGACGTTATACGTGGGCGAGTCCAATTGAAGATAGTGCCGTTAATATTCCAGTTGAGGATGATAAGAGTTGGACACCAAAAAATTATAGTGGTGGTGAACATGGCGTTGTTTCTATGCAACAAGCCTTGGCAAATTCATACAACCTATCTGCTGTTCGTTTAGGAAATGAATTTGGATTATCAACATTTTCAAATAAGCTAAAACAATTTGGTGTCAGTTCGAATATTCCAGCTTATCCGTCTATCTATTTGGGTGCAGTAAATATGTCCCCAATGGAAGTACTTGGCATTTATGGCAACTTTGCAACAGGTGGTTTCAAATATCCTCCTCGCTCTATTCGTACTGTTGTTGATGCAAAAGGACATTTGCTTGAACGTTATAGCTTAAATGTTCAACAAACGATTGATCCTGCTGCTGCCTATATTTTGAACTATGGTTTGCAACAAGTTATGCGTTCAGGTACTGGACGATCAGCTTATGGCAGCTTACCTGAAACCTTAAATTTAGCTGGTAAATCTGGTACTACTAATGATACACGCGATTCATGGTTCGCTGGTTATTCAGGCAATCATGTCGCTGTCGTCTGGTTAGGTTTGGACGATAATAAAGTTACTGGTCTCACAGGTTCTTCAGGCGCATTACCTGTCTGGACTAATGTAATGAAACAGCTTCGCCAAGAACCCGTCAATCTTCGTCAAACTGACAATGTAGAATGGCAATGGATAGACAGTGCAACAGGTGATTTATCGGCGCAAGGCTGTGATGGTGCAATGTATATTCCCCTACTTCGACAAACTGTACCTCATCGTGCAAACCTCTGCGGTCAATCACATTATGAAGTTGAACCAACCAATATCCCATCCGAGGAAGACACTCAGGGGGATCATTACGGTGATGGCACTACTAATACCAATTATATTCGAGAAAGTGAAAATCAAATGGACACCGATTTATCCAATCATAATTCTACACGTGTGATTTCGAGCGGTAGTTATAGCGGTGAAAACTAAGTTACAAGGATGATTGGACATGATGAAGAAAATAACAATTGTGATTGGTATATTGCTGCTTGCCGGTTGTAATTCAGCACCGCCTCCAAATAAAAAAGTGGTAATTAAATTGGGAGAACCACCAAGTACGTCAAACACGCAGAAAAAGAAAACTACTCCGCCCGCGTCGAGTGTAAAAATTACGCCGTATGAGCAGAAAGAAATAAAGCGTCAAAACGTACCAGTGGTTGTACCTCAGCAAAAAGTACAACAAAAGTTCAATGATGGGAGTCAATTACCAGCATTTAGAACATTAATGCAAAAAACCCAAGTCGCTTATAAGCAACAGCAACTTGCGGAAGCAGAACGTTATGCTCTTCAAGCTCAACGTATTGCTCCCCAAGCGACCGAAACTTATTTGTATTTAGCATTGATTGCAGACCAACGCAAACAATATGCAAATGCGGAAGCTTTGGCACGTCGTGGTTTAAGCTATGCGCAAAGTAACTCGATGAAAAAACAACTTTGGTTTATTGTGCTCCGAGCAAGCGAAGCACGTAATCATCCTGTAAAAGCCCAAGAAGCTAAAAAAGCCATTCAAGCGTTATAAAAAGTTTGATCAATCAATTGAACTAAATTGACGAATCCCAGCAAGCCCATAAGCATGATGTTTTTGGGCTTGTTCTAAATCTTCAGGTGCGACACCACCTAAAGCAAAAACTGGAATATCACTCTGCTGAGCTAATGCAGCAAAGTCATTCCAACCCAATACTTTTACATTTAGATGTGTTTCAGTCGCTTTCACAGGACTCAAAAATACGGCATCACAACCTATATGCTGTGCATGTTGTAATGAAACAGCATCATGACAGGCTGCAATAAAACGTTTACCAACAATCAATTCACCTTTTTTAAGTGCCATTAATTGTGATTGTTTAAGATGAATTGTCTTCACTCTAGACTGTAGAACCATGTTCATATTTTGATAAATATCAGTATTTATTATAATTTTTTGTAATTGTTCATCAGTTAAAACCTCTAACTGCTGTTCAATCTGTTCAATTTTAGCTGTTTGGATGCGCCAATACATTTGAAAATTATGATGTGGTAGTGCATCAATTTGATTACTGATCTTAATCAAATGAGACCAGATTAAGCGTTCCAGAATTACAGCATTTGCCTTCGGAAAGTTTAAACTCGCTAGTTGATCGCGTTGATACCAAGTCCAAGGTTGATGAATTTGATTGAGCATTTCCTCAGGTACGTGTGCATGAAAAAGATGTAAATTAACAATAACATCTTCATATTCATGACGAATAATATCAAACGGATGCCACTCTTTTAAACCAATGCCTACTTCCTCATAAATCTCTCTACGACAAGCTTGTTCAGGTGATTCCCCTAATTCGACTTTTCCACCAGGAAACTCATGTTTATTACCTTGATGTTGATCTGCTTGTCGCCAACCCACTAACACTTTAGATTTATGCAGTAAAATTGCAATCGCAACATCAACTATAGCTTTTGCCATAACAGTCTAATATCTCTATTTTTTTCACAATAATTTTAATGAATTTAACAACAATTTCACATGCTAAAAACATCAATAATCAATGATTTTGTAAATTCTTGAAATTTACGTTGACAGGCCTATTCGATAATGATTATCATTTAAATAACTAAAAAACACACCACGGAGCATAACAAATGAACGCACCATTTAACCTATTTACACGTAGCACGGATACAGCTCATTCATTGCCAATGTTGCATTCCAATAATCTTTTTGCCTTAGGTCGGGAAATACGCATAATGCATGGGGGTGAAGAATACCGCTTGCGTTTAACGCGTAATAATCGTCTGATTTTAACGAAGTAATATAATAACAACCGCATAATAATAAACGTGGAAATAGCAGTATGTCAGCGCGTACTGCTTTTTTTGTTTGATCAAACAAGTGATACCACCTCTTTAAAACAAATGAAGATGAGGTGAATCTGAAGATCAATAATTTGCTTAACTTAAAGGAACAACACGCAATACCTCTTCTAACGTGGTTGCACCTTCAATGACTTTGCGTGCACCTGCAATCCGCAGTGGCTCAACGCCTTCTTTCTTGGATTGTGCTTTCAGATCATTCAGTGTGCCATGAGCACTAATAATAGACTTCAACTCTAAACTTACTGGCATAAATTCATAAATACCTACACGACCTTTATAACCTGTATGGCGACATGCTTCACATCCAACTGCTTTATACATCGTCGTTGGCATATCCATCATATAATCTAAAGTAAGGTGCTCCCACTCTTGTTCATTAATTGCCGTTTCTTGCTTACAAAGTGGGCAGAGTCGGCGCACCAAACGTTGTGCTAGAACACCTAAAATCGTTGCTGCAGTTAAGAATGGTTGTACGCCTAAATCATGCAAACGGGTCAGACTTGAAGGTGCATCATTAGTATGCAAAGTCGAAAGAACCAAATGTCCTGTTAAGGCTGCTTGAATGGCCATATTTGCGGTGTCATGATCACGAATCTCCCCCACCATGATAATGTCAGGATCTTGACGCATCAGTGCGCGAACACCATCGGCGAAACCAAGTTCGATATTTGGATTCACCTGCATCTGGTTAAAACTTGGTTCCAACATTTCAATCGGATCTTCAATGGTACAGACATTCACTTGTTCAGTTGCTAATTGCTTTAAAGACGAATATAGCGTTGTGGTTTTACCTGAACCTGTTGGCCCCGTCACCAAGATAATACCGTGGCTATGCTGTGTCAGTTGCTGCCAACTGTGTAATAAATGCCCTTCAAATCCTAATTGCTGAAAACTACGCACTAATACTTCAGGATCAAAAATACGCATGACCAACTTTTCACCAAAAGCAGTTGGCAATGTAGAAAGACGTAATTCCGTTTCTTGACCTTTCGGTGTACGTGTTTTTAAACGTCCATCTTGTGGTTTACGCTTTTCCGCAACATTCATACGACCTAAGATTTTAATACGGGAAATCACTGCTGTAAGTGTATTGGCTGGCATGTTATAAATAGTATGTAACACACCATCAATACGGAAACGTACCTTGCCTTTGTCTTTGCGAGGCTCCAAATGAATATCACTTGCACCCTGCTCAAAAGCAAATTGCAATACCCAATCAACCAGTTTCACAATATGCTGGTCATTGGCATCAGGGTTTTGTGTATCGCCTAATTGTAATAAAGCTTCGACCCCCTTATTGTCACGGTCAAAAGCACTTGTGCCTTGAGAAGAACTCACTGCTCGACTAACTTGATAATATTCAATCAAATAACGTTGTAGCTGTTCTGGATTTAATAGTACAGCTTCAACTTTTTTTGGGCTCAAACTTCTTTCTAAATTATTTTTCCATTCCATCATAAATGGCTGATCTGTACCGATTAAAATACGATCAGAGTGAACTTCTACTGCCAAAATATGATTTCGAGCGGCAAACTCTTGAGACATAACACTGGTTAATGCCGTCACATCAGCCTTTAGAGGATCAATGACAAACAAAGGAACATGCGATTTTTCAGCTAACCATAGACATAGACGATTGAGCGTTAAAATGGTTTCTGGATTTAATTGATCTTTCAGATTAAATTTTGCAACCCACTGTAAAGGATGCCACTTCAATTCATCTTTTTGACGATGTGTTGTTTGTACTAATAATTTATCCCGTTCAGTGATTCGTCCATCTTTTTGTAATTGTTCTAAGCACCAAAAAATATCGATTTGAAAATTAAACGTCATTGTTATACCCCAAGTTATTTCTATAATATAACAGAGATTTATTGAAATCTCCCAAATCATTTCATGACTCAAGAATGATTAAATGCACTTTAAAAAACATATAGATAACTTAGCCATAAAAGTAAAAAGGGTTAAGATAGAGCGATGCATTTATGCAATTTTAAAGTATATAAATTCAACTCAATTTTGCCTAAACAATAACGATGATCCTCTAAACGAAAGGATATGACATGACTGATTTACTTGATTTATCAATACAAAATACGGCTTTAAGTCAGTTAATCATGATCTTTGCTGTATCGCTCGGTTGTGGATTATTGATCGGTTTAGAACGAGAACAAAGCAAAGTTAAACATAAGACCAAAACCTTTGCTGGTTTTAGAACCTTTGCAATTAGCTCTCTTTTAGGAACACTGTGCTTTTTATTTAATTTAGAAATAGGAATTACGGGGGCAATTTTAATTGGTGCTATAAGTATTGCATCACTTAAAAATCAACCCGATGATCCTGGTGTGACGACTGAACTTGCACTCATAATGACCTATTTCATTGGTGCTGTTTGCATATGGAATATCAATTTAGCTGCTGGGCTTGCAGTAACGCTGACCATTCTACTTTTTGCGAAACAATCACTTCACGGGCTCGCAAACCAGTGGATTAATGAAAGTGAATTAAGGGATGGCGTGCTACTACTGGCTTTAATACTGATTGCACTGCCCTTAGTCCCTAACCAAGCTTTTTGGGGACCTGTATTAAATCCCTATACAATTTTGAAATTATTAAGCCTCATACTATTTGTACAAGCATTAGCACATTTTGCCAAAAGACTTCTATCATCAAAAAATGCAATCGTCTTTTCTGCTTTGGCATCTGGTTTTGTCTCAAGCACAGCAACTATCGCAAATCTGGGTATGGAAGTTCGTAACAACGGTGCGAACCCTCATGTAAATGCTGGTGCTGCCTTGATGTCCTGCGTATCTACGCTTATTCAAATGCTCATTATTGTTGCAAGCATTAGCTTGGCTTGGTTCAAAATCATATTTTTGCCAACTATCATTTCAACCATCGTTCTATCTATTTGGGCTTTATATTTGATGCGGACATCTATTGGCGATGGTGAAACAATCACAACCAATGATAACAGCCGCATGTTCAGCTTCAAAAATGCCATCATTATTACTTTTGCCTTATCAGCAATTCAAGCCGCGGTATATGCTCTCAACATTTGGCTTGGTAGTTCAGGTCTGATTTTAGGTACATTAATCGCATCTCTTTTTGAAATACATGCTGCAATTGCTGCAATCGTTGTCCAAGCAGAGCCTGATACCGTTCAAGCAACAACACTTATGATTGCATTAATGATTGGACTCGCTGCCCATGCTTTAGCGAAAAGTATCAACGCTGCGCTAACAGGAGGATATAAATTTGCTCTTGCTTTTATTCCAGCCCAAATCATACATATGACTGTGTTAATTATCATGTTCTGGATGCAGCAACACTAATATCAATGCTAATTGAGAGTTTCAAGCTTTAATATGTTGATCTTTTCATCGTCAACATTAAAACTCACATCGAACGTGGAAAACTTCATTTTATAAATTCGAGTCGCATCATCATGATAAGCAGGCCGTGGATCTAAAGATAGAACTTGTTCTAACTCGTCAAAGATTCTCGGCTGAGTGTCATTCTCTTGAATGAACTTGTGCTTAATTGATTGTGCTAATTCGCTCCATAGAACACGCTTTCGAATCGGCTCGTCTTGCGCATAGCCACTGACTGAATCCATGACAGCATCTGAATAATGGATATAAGGTTTAATATCCAAAATTGGAGTTTTATTGAGTAAATCACTTCCCATCACATACATTCGAACACTCTTAGCACATTTTTCAACACGTAAAAAGCGAACGACCGACAGACCTATAGGAGATGGACGATACATACTCCTCGTTGCAAATACTCCAATTTTTTGATTACCACCTAATCTAGGTGGACGTACTTTTGGACGAAATTTAGACATTTGATTCAAGGAGTTATCATTATTTTTATTATCATGGAATTGCCACAATAACCATAAATGACTGAAGTCTTCAATTCCCTCAAATGCAGAAAGATCATTATAAGGTTCTGACAACTCTATATAGGACTCCACCTGCACCAAATTTGGCTGTCTTGGGATACCAAATTTCTCCTGATAAGGAGAATGCATATAACCGATGATCGGCATGACCACAGAATTGCTCATCACTTTTTCTTATAAACACAATTAAATATATTCAGTTTATAGAGAATGATTTTAGATTAGAATAGCAATCTGTTTCTTTTAACTGTGATCGAGACCTTTAATGGCTGCTTTTAACGTTGAACGCATTACTCATGTTCACCACTGGAATGACACGCTTTTCAGTTTTAAAACCACGCGCGATACAAGCTTACGTTTTAAAAATGGTCAGTTTGTGATGATCGGACTTGAAGTGAATGGTAAGCCTTTAATGCGTGCGTATTCGATTGCGAGTGCGAATTATGAAGAAGAACTCGAATTCTTCTCAATTAAAGTACAAGATGGTCCACTCACTTCTATCTTACAAAAAGTACAAGTGGGCGACGAAATCCTTATTTCTAAAAAACCTACAGGTACTCTTGTACATGATGATTTATTGCCAGGTAAAAACCTATATCTGTTATCTTCAGGTACAGGACTAGCACCATTCTTGGCTTTATTACGTGATCCTGAAACATATGAAAAATTTGAAAAAGTGATCATGGTTCACGGTACGCGTTATGTATCAGAGCTTGCATACCAAGATTTAATCTTAAATGAACTACCAAACCATGAGTTCTTTGAAGAATTGGGTATCAAAGATAAATTAATCTACTATCCAACAGTGACTCGTGAACCTTTCCACACCCAAGGTCGCGTTACAACCGCAATTGAATCTGGTCAATTATTTGAAAAAATTGGTTTGCCACGTTTCAATCGTGAAACTGACCGTGCAATGCTTTGTGGTAGCCCTGCTTTCCTAAAAGACGTGGCTGCTTTACTTGACCAACATGGTTTAGTTGAATCCCCTCGTATGGGTGTAATGGGTGATTATGTTATTGAACGTGCATTTGTTGAAAAATAAACGTCAATAACGATATAAAAGAAACCGAGGTGATCCCTCGGTTTCTTTTTATCTCTCTGTACACGACAAATTTCATAGGGCCCTTGTCCTATCAGGCTTTTTCTTCCTTAAAATTGCGAGCACTTTCTTAAATTCTTCTTTTTTCCCAAAACCAATCAAACGTAGAACAGCCATTTGAACATAGTCCAAACCGTAGCGAAATAAACTTAGTGAAAGTCGTCCATGCTTCTTTATTTTTATCGCTTTTTTTCGATCATGTTGCCATTCACCTGTTAAATAGCACCAACAGAAACCGATCGCTAGCACTGCTATCAATTTCTTGACTCGTCTAGGGTCTGTTAAACGAGTATTTTCAAGATTGAATCCACGTCCTTTGAGACAACTAAATAAGGTTTCGATTTCCCAGCGTAATGCATAATCACCAATAGAAGAAGCATTAAACATAGGAGAAACAACAAGTATCGCTATCCCACGATAGGCGATGGCTAACATCAAGATATTGATATCTCGTTTTCCCCATTTCCAGTTGGTTCTATCCAAAGTTAATTGGACTTTATCGAATGAAAATATATTGAAAATTAACTGAGAAATTTGACGATAATCGAAATACTGATCTGCAAAGAAGCGTTGTATACGTCGATAAAATGATTGTGGTAAGCACGTGATGGGTAAGGCTTTAGATGCAGAAGAAAGGTTACATGTCTGTTTTACAATTAATGCCAGCATAATCAGTGTAAATCATTTTGCATGTGACTTGTTCCACTTTAGATATTTGTTTAAGATGAGATGTAACTCATTGAAATGTGTCATCATATTCGTCGTCAGAAAACAAGTATTATGCCATTATTTCAATGAGTTATCTTTTTTGTTGTGTACAAAGAAAAAAAGCCCATTGGTATAGGCTTTTTAAATAGTTACTTTAATTATTCATGTATGTATCACTGAATGCTTAACTCATCGTCTTTAGCAATTACGACTGAGGTAAGAATTGGAATACCTAAGATCACAGGAACTACAATAATCCACAAATCTGTGGTTAATTTGCTTGAGAAGAAGAACTGAATAACGATAGCAGCCAAGATAAGTACTGAAAGGAGGACAGCCATAAAGCGAATCGCAAATTTAAGAAGCATTTCTAATCCTATGTGATTGTAATGGTTAATTTGAGTATACGCCTTGTATGACGTTTCATGCATTGATTTTTCACTATAAAAGCTGTATTTCAAATGAATTTTTAAATAATTGCCTAGTGTAGTGTCTTGCTCTCCCTCTATGAGACAAATAGAACTTTAAGTGGGTACATTCCTCTCGATTAACAATCTGTAGCCTGTTAACTGCTCGCTTATGTTTCTCATCTTTTGTATCAAACCGACTCGTTTAACATACATCTAAAATGTCTATCACTTATATCAGTTTTATCTCCTAAACACTTGTAGGGAAAAGACAGAAAATTTCTATCCTACTGATTGCTATTTGAATATAAAACTTAGATCTTGTTCTCATTTTCTATAAAAAATCAGATAATATCCCTAAGTTTTAAATATTATTAAATACCTTTCATGTTAATTTAATATAGTTAACTTATTATAACTTTTTGAATAAAAAGATTGATCAAATATACACATTTGGATCAATAACCAATCAAAGGAAATAAATGTTAATAAAACCTATTGAATTTTAATTTAAAAAAAACCATTATGTATCAATATTGTTAATTAATGTAATAATGAGTTAGAAGATGCCTCACTCAGCAATAAAATTCAAAAATGAAAAAGATTACTCATTTTTCTCCCAAACTGAGAATATCGGAAAACAATGTGAATTTATAGAACTTCATTTAGAAAAAATGAGTCATAAATCTACACTTTGGATGGATGCTGCGGTCATTGCAACATTTTCTTTTGGTTTCTTTAATAGCTTAAATAATGAGCTTAGAAATAAAATAATCGATTCATTAATGCTCATCAAAGCGAATCAACTCGAACCAATTCTCTTCCAAAGTTCAAACATAATTGATGATAAAGGATTCTCACTTCATCACACCTTGATGTATGAATTAAACAATTTAAACGCTATAAAATTTTTATTTAATAAAGACTGGAATATTCATGAATTTAATAACGCATGCCAAATAATCATGAGAGAATTAACGGCATTTGAAATGAATCTAAGTAATCAAATTTCAAATTTACTAAACAATAATTTAATTTGTAATTTACTTATTTGTTCAGTAGATGTTAACTTCGATACCATTTACACCTTTCGTTAATATCAACCATTTGGATTGCTAATGATCGGCGAATTCAAACATGAGGTGCGACAGTTTCATAGCAATTTCATTTACCATATTATTTGTTAAGAAAAAATCAATAACAAATATTATTTGAGATAAACTATTTTCGAAATTAAATTGCGAGTTTAATTATCCTTTTTTGAACTAAGCAACATTCGCTCTTTTCATCTCTAAAGCTAATTTTCTGATATGCTACTGAAATAGCTGAATTAGAGTATCATCAGAGGATAAGTGTAATGCTGAGTTGGTTTGAAAAATTAGTTGATCCTTACCCAACGAAAGATTTAAACAAAACATTACCGACTACTTTTTTTGCTTTTGTTTGGCAATCAACGAAAGGGGTCAGACCATTCCTCTTTTTACTTATTGCTTGTACAGCTGCTGCAGCGTGCTTTGAGGCATTATTCTTTTCTTATATTGGTAAACTAGTTGATTGGCTCAGCAAAAGTCAGCCTAATACCTTTTTAGAAACGAATCATGAAAATCTAACTATTCTCATAAGTATTTTATTCGCAAATATTTTCTTCGTAAGTTTGCAATCTATCGTCAAACACCAAGTGTTATTTAGTAATTTTCCAATGCGTATGCGCTGGTTATTCCATAACTTATTGTTGCAACAAACCTTAGATTTTTTCCATACCGACTTCGCTGGCCGCTTATCTGCCAAAGTTATGCAAACTGCATTAGCAGTTCGTGAATTTTGGATGATCCTTGGTGACATGTTGGTTTATGTACTGATTTACTTTATTACGATTAGCTTTGTATTAGGCTCTATTTCACCTGTTTTAATCATCCCCTTGCTTTTATGGCTGATCTTATTTATCGCGATTGCCAGTTATTTCATTCCTCGTCTTGGTAAAGTTTCACAACAACAGGCAGATGCGCGCGCTATTATGACTGGACGCGTTACCGATGCTTATACCAATATTCAAACTGTGAAATTGTTTGCACATGCTGGTCGTGAAAGTCAGTATGCAAAAGAGTCCATGCAAGAATTTATGGTCACTGTTTATAAACAGATGCGCTTAGCTGTGAAATACCAAATCAGCATTCGTTTACTCAGTGCTTTTCTCTTTATTGGCGTGATTGGTAGTTCTGTTTGGTTATGGACCCAAGGTCAAGCTGCTATTGGTGTAATTGCAGCAACCACGGCGATGGTTTTAAAACTCGATAGCCTAGCGGAATTCATCATGTGGCACATCACCATGCTGTTTGAAAATGTTGGTACCATTCAAGATGGTATGAAAACTCTAGGTAAGCCTATCCAGATTCAAGATAAAAAAGATGCAACTGAACTAAAAGTTCAACAGGGTGAAATTCGTTTTGAAGATGTTAGTTTTGCTTATAATCAAAAAAATGTAATTGATCATTTTAATCTTACGATTAAGCCTGGTGAGAAAATAGGTATTGTTGGTCGTTCTGGCGCGGGTAAATCTACCCTTATTCAGCTACTTTTGCATTTTTATGATATTAATCAGGGTCGTATCTTGATTGATGGACAAAACATCCATGATGTTACACAAGATAGTTTACGTGCAAATATTGCACTGGTCACTCAAGATACTTCTCTATTACATCGTACGGTAGCTGAAAATATCAAATATGGTCGCCCTAATGCGACTGAAGCAGAGATTCAGCTTGCTATCAAAAAAGCCAGAGCAGAAGAATTTATTCCACAATTGACTGATCAGAAAGGACGTGTTGGATTTGATGCTTATGTCGGTGAGCGTGGCGTAAAACTTTCTGGCGGCCAACGTCAACGTATTGCTATTTCTAGAGTTTTCTTGAAAGACGCACCTATTCTTATTTTAGACGAAGCAACAAGTGCGCTTGACTCAGAAGTTGAAGCCGCGATTCAAAGCAGTTTAAATGACTTAATGGTTGGCAAAACAGTCATTGCAATTGCACACCGTTTATCTACTATTGCTCAAATGGATCGTCTCATTGTACTTGATCAAGGCAAAATTGCTGAACAAGGTACACATGAGCAGCTTATTGCAAATGATGGCTTGTATGCACAATTATGGAAACGCCAAACAGGTGGTTTTTTAGTTGAGGAGCGAGCAGTGGCTCAGGACACAGAATAATGTTGTATTTAGAAGACTTAAATATTGGAGATCGCTTCATTAGTCGTGACTATGAAATCACGCTTGAAGAAGTGAAACAATTTGCAAGCCAGTATGACCCCCAACCATTTCATTTAGATGAGCAAGCAGCTGAGCAACATCCTATTTTTCAAGGTTTAGCTGCTAGCGGCTGGCATACCTCAGCAATCACAATGCGTTTGTGGACCGAATGTTTTCCCATCGCAGGTGGTTTACTGGGTTCAGAATCTAGTCTTCGTTGGCCTCGCCCTACCCGTGTTGGTGATAAGATTCATGTAGAAGTTGAAATTACGGCAATCGTGCCGTCTAAAACCAAAATTGATCGTGGTATCGTCAGCTATGTCACGCAGGCTTTGAACCAACATGGCGATGTGCTATTAATATCAACAACTAAAATTATGGTTTTCAGAAAACCAACCTGATTTTTGAATGATTAGGTGAATTTTTTGTCCAACAATTTTTATGATTGATTATTTTATTTCGTGTAAAGATGTTTCGGACTTAAATGTTTAAAAGATATTGGCAAAATTGATGAGCGCCACGGAAAGCACATGCAAACAACTTCAACTCGTCAAGATCAAGGTGTACCAGGCGTCTATGGCTTATTGCTATTAGATGTTGTTTCACGCTGGGGATATAGCGATGAAACCTTATTTGCTCCTTTTCATTTAACCAGTGAGCAATTAGCTGACCCAAATTATCGAATTCCTACGCCTATTGCGAATGAATTAGTTAAACATTCCTTGCGTTTAACAGGTGAAAGTACATTAGGATTTCACCTAGGTACGCAAATGCGAATTTCGATTCATGGTTTTATTGGTTATGCCATTATGACTGCGCATGACATTACCGATGCAATTGCACTTGCAAGCCGTTTCATTCAATTACGCTTACCTTTTTTACAACTTTACTTTTCTACTTTTGGATCTAAAGCAACCTTACAACTACAATGTGATATTGAAGTTGAACCATTACGTACTGAAATTATCTTAGGTTTAACAATTGGTATTATGACCATGGCCAAAGCCTTGACAGGAATTGAAGACTTAAAGAGTGAAGTTGATTTAGATTTCCCTGAGCCTGCGGGCTTTGATAAATATCGTGATAAATTAACCAGTACAGTACGTTTTAATCAGCCGCATTTAATTTCGAGTTTTGATAAAAAATACCTCGGTTTAAAAATGGTCAATGCAGATCCAATTGCCAGCCAGATTGCCATTAACCAATGTGAAACTGAATTATCCGCTTTAGGCGAACGTCGTCGCCTTGCAATGCGTGTACGTGATATTTTAACCAATTCTGAACAGCATTATTTAAGCATCGAGAGTGTTGCTGAGCTTCTGCATGTGTCAGATCGCACTCTCAAACGTCAGCTAGCAGCTGAAGGTACATCCTTCTCTACCTTGGTAGATGAAGTACGCTATCGTCATGCAACATCTTTACTATCTAGAACAGATTATAGTTTAGAACAAATTGCTGATGAATTAGGGTATTCTGATGTAGCAAATTTTAGCCGTGCCTTTAAGCGCTGGAGTGGTCGTAGCCCAAGCAACTGGCGTAAAGACCCTTATTTGTAATATTGCAAAGTGCTTCATTTTAAATACTTTTGTTTTGACCAAAAAACCTGTATAAAACCAGACAAAAATATGGGACAGATTGTTAAGGAGTTGTCATGAACCATCCAGCAGATTTGAAATATGCGCGCACGCATGAATGGGTAAGAATTGAGGGTGACCTGGTTGTTACAGGGATTAGTGACCATGCACAGGATGAGTTGGGCGATTTAGTCTATGTGGAAACACCAGAAGTAGGCAGCCACGTGACTGCAACCGAACAGGCTGGTATTGTTGAATCAGTAAAAACCGCTTCTGATATTCATGCCCCTGTTTCAGGTACTGTCGTTGAAGTCAATACAGCACTTGAAGATGATCCAGATTTTGTTAATGAAGAGCCTTATGGTAAAGGTTGGATTTATAAAATCAAACCAGACAATATGGCTGATGTTGAAAAGCTACTTTCACATAGTGAATATGAATCAGGTTTGTAATTTTAAATAAATTCAAACATTAAAAAGCCCAGTCAAGAACTGGGCTTTTTATTTATGCTTAATTAATTAAGCAACATAATCAACCTGAATACCATCTACTTCTGAAACCAAATTCTCAAAAGAGAAAATTTCATCAAGTTGAGCCTGTGTGAGTAAACCTCGCTCTAGCACAACCTCCTGAATAGTTTTATTCTCTGCAATACATTGCTTACCAATTTCATCGCACAAAGCATGACCTAATAATGGATCGAGCAAAGTAATAATCCCTACACTACGCATGACCGCATCATGGCATGCTTGTTCATGTGCTTTGATTCCACGTACACATTTTTCATCCAAACTTTGAATCGCATGGGTTAATAGCTCAATTGACTCATTGAGGGAAATTGCAATCACAGGCTCCATGACATTTAACTGTAACTGTCCTGCTTCTGCTGCAAATGTAATCGTAAGATCGTTACCAATCACCTTAAATGCAATCTGATTTACAACTTCTGGAATAACTGGATTTACTTTTGCAGGCATAATTGATGAGCCAGCTTGTAATTCAGGTAATTGGATTTCACCCAAACCAGTACGAGGTCCTGAACTTAGCAAACGTAAATCATTGCTAATCTTTGAAAGTTTACATGCAAGACGTTTTAAGGCACTCGATAAAATAATAAAGACGCCACAATCACTGGTTGCTTCAACATAGTCTTCAGCACCAACTAAATTTAAACCTGTAATTTGTTTCAAACACGAAACTACTTTTACAGCATAGCCTTTAGGTGTGTTTACACCAGTACCAATTGCAGTTGCGCCTAAATTGACTTCAAGCAACAACTCGCGTGTACGTTTAATCAGACGAACATCTTCTTTTAATAAAGTTGCAAATGCATGAAATTCTTGCCCAAGTGTCATCGGCACTGCATCTTGGAGTTGGGTACGCCCCATTTTTAAAATATAGCGAAACTCAATGGCCTTTTCCTCAAATGAAGTGATCAACTTATCCATTTGTGTAAACAAGGCATCCAGTGAACAATAGGTAGATAGACGAATTGCTGTTGGATACACATCATTGGTTGACTGCGATTTATTGACATGGTCATTTGGATGGATCACATCATACTGACCCTTTTGATATCCCAATGACTCAAGGGCAATATTGGCAATGACTTCATTCGTGTTCATATTAATCGACGTGCCTGCCCCACCTTGATAGATATCAATCGGGAATGAGTCCTGCCATTTTTCAGTTTCATTGATTAAAGCATCACATCCATGCTGGATAGCAAGGCTTTGTGTTTCCGTGAGTTTTCCAAAACTTAGATTCGCTTGAGCAGATGCTTTCTTCACTTGTGCTAATGCACGAATAAAGTGACTATTTTGTCCAACTTTTTGCGAAGAGATTTTGAAATTTTCAATTGCGCGTAAAGTATGAATTCCGTAATAACAATCCATTGGCACTTCTTTTGCGCCAAGTAAATCATGCTCTATTCTTATGGTTGCTGCTTGAACCGTGTCCACTTTCCATTTCTCTCAGACAATGCACCCTAATGGTGCAAAGAAATAATATGTAAGATTTCAAATAAATTTTCATTAGCAGAATTGCTTAACATTACGAACTTTTTATAATGTAATTTCTCTACATTGTTGCTTTTGTAACAACATGTATTGTCATTTCACTCTGTTTTTCTGTTCAAAAATGCCTGTTATTACTATCAATTTTTTGCCGCTGCAATAATTTGAAACATGTAGCCTATTTTTAAGCCGCAAATATCTTTCTTTTATTTAAAAAAAAGTGAGCTTTTTTAGATTTAGAAATTAAAATTCATACACTTAATTTAAATTACATAAAATATACAAACAATATACAAAAACAAAACAGTATTTTAAAAATCATTCGTGCTTGAATCTGTGGCCTTATCAGTCTTGTTAGAATAGTGAATCATTTTTGTCTATTCAGATGGGATTGCACAGTTATGGATATGTAAGGACAGGCATCCATTATGAATTTTTCGAATCCCACTGTTGTTGTGTTCGTGGTGTATATTATCGCCATGCTTGGTATCGGCTTATACGCCTATTTTTCTACCAAAAACCTTGATGATTATATTCTTGGAGGACGAAGCCTAGGTAGTTTCGTTACCGCTTTATCTGCGGGTGCATCCGATATGAGTGGCTGGTTACTCATGGGTTTACCTGGGGCAATCTATTTGACAGGCTTATCTGAATCATGGATTGCAATTGGCTTAATCATTGGTGCATGGCTCAACTGGTATCTCGTGGCTGGACGTTTACGCGTTCATACTGAGGTTCAGAATAATGCGCTTACGTTACCAGATTATTTCACGGGTCGTTTTGATGATCAGAAAAAGATCTTACGTGTAACTTCCGCACTGATTATTCTCATCTTTTTCGCGATTTATTGTGCTTCTGGCATGGTAGCTGGTGCACGTCTATTTGAAACATTGTTCCACTTACCTTACCAAACCGCTTTATGGCTTGGTGCGTTTGCAACAATTGGCTATGTTTGTATCGGTGGCTTTTTGGCAATCAGTTGGACAGATACGTTCCAAGCTGGTTTGATGATTTTTGCGTTATTGCTTTTACCCATCGTCACATACATGTCTTTGGGTGTAGGTGTCGAAGAATTTACAGCAATTGTTGAGAGTGCTCGCCCACACGCTTATGATTTTGTTTCAAATTTAAGTATCGTTGGTATTCTTTCAGCAGCTGCTTGGGGCTTGGGTTATTTTGGTCAACCTCACATTCTAGTTCGTTTTATGGCTGCCGATTCTGTTAAATCAATCCCTGCTGCTCGTCGTATCGGTATGACATGGATGATTTTATGCTTGGCAGGTGCAGTTGGTTCTGGTTTTGTCGGGATTGCGTATTTCCATCAACACCCTGAATTTGCAGCGGTTGTGACAGCTAACCCTGAAACAGTATTCATGGAACTCACTAAAATTTTATTCAACCCTTGGGTTGTTGGTGTGATCCTTGCTGCAATTTTATCAGCAGTCATGAGTACCTTAAGTTGTCAGTTATTGGTATGTTCAAGCGCATTAACTGAAGATTTATACAAAGGCTTGATCCGTAAAAATGCAACTCAAAAAGAGTTAGTTTGGATTGGTCGAGGAATGGTACTCGCTGTTGCAATGTTGGCGCTTGCTTTAGCTCAAAACCCCGATAGTAAAGTACTTGGCTTAGTTTCTTATGCTTGGGCTGGCTTCGGTGCTGCTTTCGGTCCATTGATTATCATGTCATTGTTCTGGAAACGTATGACGCTAAACGGCGCTTTAGCGGGTATGGTGATCGGTGCAGTTACAGTGATTGTTTGGAAAAATGTATTTGCTAGTACTGGTATTTATGAAATTATTCCTGGTTTCATTTTTGCCTTGATCAGTATTGTTGTGGTGAGCTTACTTGGTAAAGCACCTAACTCAACTGTGACTAGTCGTTTTGAAAAAGCAGATGAAATCTATACGAGAGAAATGAAATAAAATTTCTGAGTAAAATTTAAGGGGGCTTTCGAGCCCCTTTGTTTTATTTAATCTTTTACTCTGTACACGACAAATTTCATAGAGCCCTTGTCCTATCAGGCTTTTTCTTTCTTAAAATTGCGAGCACTTTCTTAAATTCTTCTTTTTTTCCAAAACCAATCAAACGTAGAATAGCCATCTGAAC